>NZ_OCMX01000002.1:0-98868 GCF_900215445.1 Serratia sp. JKS296 | reverse complement strand
TATCGCGGTGGTTGCCGTCGGCAAACGTGAGCGCGGCGATGTGTACCAGCTGGCCAGTGAACGCCTGAAATGATACAGGGCGCCGGCGGCAAACCTTCGCCAAACATCAAAATCGTTGGGATATAAAGGATTTATTGGAATGATAGTCGCAAAACCTATCTCGAGCAAAGAACCAGACCTGTTGGCAGGAAATGAACAAAAAATACTGGTAATCAATGGTTTATCCGGCGCTGTACTGGCAAGCATCAAGCCTGATAGCACTGGTTGGACGCATGACCAATTACTGGCCATTGATATCGACAGCATGGCGCCAGAAGGATGGGATGCCTATCTGGCTGACAATTGGATCGGCAGTTCAGAAATATAAATTTTCAACAAGTCGATATACGCAGCGTTTAGCTACGCTGCATCTTAAACTGGGCTCAGTCAAAGGAAGGAAATGCCGAGTGTCTTTACAGGAATGAATCGTTCAAATAAAGCCGGTGATCTGCCTATCGCCGGTGCCTATCAAAACACCTTTTTCAAACCTCCTATGAGCTTCCTCCGGTGGCCGGTCGCAAGCGCCCAGCCATCGAGCCCTACTCGACTAGTCGCTCGCGCGCGCGGTCGCCAAGTCTCGCCGAACCCGCGTAGCGGTTTCGGGCCTGCCGGCTAAGGTCTGAAAGCCAACATCAATAACACCAAGGTCAACAGCATGCGCTTGCTGCCGGCGATGCCGGCGCCGCTTTAACTGTTCGTCGCCTGGCGACGAACGCTGAGGACGCCCCGGCGTTTCGCCGTGTCGGGTGTGTTCCTGCTCATCTCACCGGTGGTTATCTCTCATCGGCCCTTACGCGGCCGCTTTTGTAGCACCGTCGCTCGGTTGCCCGCAAGGGTGAAGTGCACGCCGCAAGCGGCGCCCTTGCTGTCACCCGTTCGCCGTCGCTACGTCAGCTTTTCGCCGCGCAAGGTTCCGACGAGAGATAAATCAACCACCCAGGAAGGAAAGCAGCATGAACACACAAAACGTCAACGTCAAAACCGCCACGAAGGAACGCTCTGAAAGATATGGGTGGACGGAAGCCTATGGTTGGGGCTTGTCGCCTGCTGAACGTATTGCTGAGCAACAGGGCTATCTGAACGAGCTGCACCATTTTAACGATCAGTGGAAACCGGAAAGAGCGCAGCGGCTGATGGAGCTGCTGATGACTATCGCCGATAACGTGCTGGACTCGGTGACGAACTGGAACGACGTGGGTGCTTTTGGTGATAAGCCCCGCGTTCCTTACATGATCGTGCGTTGCTGGCTGGACGCGATAGCGTTGGCGCCAAAGATTTGCGGCGAAATGGGCAGTAACGCCGTGGCGTATGTGCTCGAAAATTTGGAGGGGAGATTTGAGTTTGAATGTGCGATGGCCCGGATGGATCGCCCATAACTTTTACCGTCCGGGCGGCGGTGCTGCTGCTCGGTCTATCACTAGAAGGAGATAACACTATGAAAATTCAGAGCATCAACACCGCCGCCAAAGGAGCGTCTGATGATTGGGATGTAAAAGCCTGCCTGTTTGTTACTCAGGAGATCGGTCGCTTTTCTGTCAAATTCTCGGCGCCATGCATCGGGGGCACGGTGAACCTGAATTGCAGCCACATCACGAACGCCTGCAATCCGTTTGATGCCGTGGCGCGATTTGTGCGCGAAACCAGCGCAGAGGGTTGCACGGTGTACGCCGTGGAACAGCTCGAGCCTGTGCACCCCGTTTGTCTGAGCACAACCGGGTATCGCTTTATGCAAAAAGGCTTCATCTGGCTGTGTCTCGATACCGGCGTTTTCGTCGATGTGTCAGAGGATGGCCGGATGCGACGCGGGGACGATGGCCGCACGTTGCCTTACTACGGCACGTTGACCCGCATTTAACTGGTGGAAAACCACCCTAACAGAGGAGAAAAAACGATGTATCAGACCGAAATCAGCACCGAAAACCGCATGGCGTGGGATGCGAGTACCGAGGCCGCGTACTGGCAACGGCGCGAGCAGCAGGCACGCAGCGACGTGGAAGAAATCACGCTGGCGGCGTTTATGGATGCCATCGCGGTGATGTACCCGAAAGACTGGGAGGGTGACGCACATAGCGAAACTTTCAAGCTGGCCGAAATGTACTGCGGGGAGGTGACCACTGTCTACGCCAAGGTCGGGGAGCGTTATTTCCGGTTCCGCGACGTGGTGACGTTACCGCACAGCGCCATTTTGGCGCGGATCAATAAGGAGGTGTTAAGCCGGGAGACGCAAGCCCGTAAATGAAAAAAGCAGCGTTTCCGCTGCTTCCTCATGCCGGTTTACCCCTAGGAAAGTTAGACCGGCGCTCTATCAAACTACATGGAGTCTCACCATGAAATCAACAGACCCAAGCATCATGACAGTAACCGACGAGTATGTAAAGCTCCTGCAGGCAGAGTGCGAGCAGGTGAAGCGCCAATGGCGGATCGCGCGCGGCGATATAGCCGCCGCCGACGTCGATCCGGATCTGCGGTCGTTCGGGCGTCATATCGCCGGGTGTGTTCGCAAGGGCAAATCGGTGCGGGTGCCGTCGATGCGAGGCAGTGAGTGGGGGCACGTTCTGCGTGCGCTGGAGTTAACGCGGGCGATGGCCTGATAACGCGAGCCGCCCCGTTTCGGGGTGGCTATTCACTGACCCGGAGGTTAATTGATGTCACAACTCTCTTTTGATGCCCTGTTTTCGGTGCCTGTCGATGCAGTGCGCCCGGCTGAAAAGAACGTCAGGGCTGATGCGTTAGAACAGCCAAAAACCGCCGACCCTGTACCGGGACGAAAACGGACAATCACCGGCGATGATCCGCGTAAGGCATTTCTGTCCACGTTCCGCGAAACGGCGCGTTATCACCATCGCTATGAAGTGTTCAGCGATTTTGTGAAGTTGGCAGCCTGCGCGTTGGAGAATGCCTGTTTAAAGTCGCCGGATATCGAGGCGGAGTATATGGCCACAATACAGCGCTATGAGAAGGCAGACGCGCAGCGCATGGCGCAGCTGCTTTCGTTGCTGGTCATCGGGCTGGATCAGGGCATGGGGGATTTTCTCGGCTCGCTGTTTATGGAACTCGAACTGGGCAGCGACAGCATCGGCCAGTTTTTCACGCCGTGCCATCTCTCCGAGCTTATGACGGGACTCGTGGCCGGTGATCGGCTAGCGGTGTTGGATAAAGAGCCGTATATCACGCTGTCCGAACCGACCTGCGGCGCGGGCGGGATGGTGATCGCGTTTGCAAAAGTGATGCTGGCGCGGGGGTATAACCCGCAAACGCAGCTGCGCGCCGACTGCGTGGACATCGATCCGGTGGCGGCGCGGATGTGTTACATCCAGCTGTCGCTGTTGGGCATTCCGGCGCGCGTGGTGATCGGCAACAGCCTGACACTGAAGTATCAGCGCGAGATGTATACGCCGTTTTGGTATCGCGTGACGTCTGCGCGCTGGCCAATGTATCGATAACAACCGAGGGAGGAGGGCAGGGCGATCCTGCCCGATAATGCATGGCAGAAAACGACACGCTGCTATTACCGGGCGAATTTACCGATCGGGGCGGGGATACTGGGCGTTTGATGACGACGCCGTGTGCTACCTGGAAACGGAGGAGGGCACGGCACCCTTTTTCCGGTGGCGGTGACGCAGGTCAGCCCCGCGCGGTAAAAGACGAACAGAACGAAAGGCCGGCGCCTTCGGCACCGGCAATTCTTTCTCTTCTCGCACGCTGTCACAAAGACCTGGTGGCGGTTTTTATACCTCTCCCTTGCCGGCTGCCGGTATTTCTGCGGTGAACCGGGTTTCCGCATGATGCCAGGGCGTGCCCTTCGGGCCCGGCTGTCGTGCTGCGCAGGGAGCCGGCACGCCGTCTCCCCCCTGACGGGCTTCCATCCGTCACGCGATGGGCACGCTTGCAGCCGGCGATGCCGGCGCCGCTTTTCACTGTTTCTCGCCCAGGCGAGGAACGCTAAGGGCGCCCCGACTTGTCGCCGTGTCGGCCGTGTTCCTCCTCGCTGAGTTTCCGGTGAGCCATCGGACGGCCGTTCCCCGGCGGAGGGCTGTTCGTAGCACCGTCGCGTCACCCCGCAAGGGGTTAAATGCACTTCACCGAAAACTTTTTCCAGGTAAAAACTTTTCGTCTCGCCCCTTGCGTGTCTCCTTACGCCGTTGCTCCGTCGCCCTTTGCCGCCAGGGAACTCACCGAACGATGGAATAACCACCAGAGAGGAGCAAGAGCAGGATGAACACGCAAAACGTCAACACCGCCACCAGAGAATCTTCCAAACGATGGGCGGGAAAATACCCCGACGCGGAAAGCATCATGATCCGTCAACTGGCATTTATGGAGGAATTACACGGCGTGTATTTGTCCCCTGACGAACTGGCGCAATCGCTGTATGAAATTTTTAACACGATGACAGATCGGGTGGTGTTTAACGGCGTCGATAACTCGCCGTCCGATAAACCGAAAATTGCGTATGCCGTCGCGCAACATTGGATTAAGGCGCAGCGTCTGGCCGGTGCGTATTTTGGCGAGACCGGCGTCGTTGCCTGGGAACATGCGCGTTATCGGCTGCACCTTCAGTTGGCTATCAATCACTCATACCATTAATTCATCGCCGGTCTAAAAAAATTGTCCGGCCTTACTCAAAGAGAAAGGAGAATATCATGCGTCTGACTTCCCGTTTTGGCCGTTATAACGCCATTCGTAAAGATCGCCCGTTAACCAACGAAGAATTAATGAACGTGGTGCCGAGCGTGTTTTCAGAAGATAAACACGATTCACGCAGTGACCGTTATACCTACATCCCCACCATTACGCTGCTGGATAAATTACGCGAGGAAGGCTTTCAGCCGTTTTATGCCTGCCAGACCCGCGTTCGTGATGAAAGCAAACGCGGGCATACCAAACACATGCTGCGGCTGCGTCGGGAAAATATGATTGTCTCCGGCAATAAGGAAGTGCCAGAAATCGTATTGTTGAATAGCCACGACGGGAGCAGCAGTTACCAAATGATCCCCGGAATGTTCCGCTATGTCTGTGCCAATGGAATGGTATTTGGCCAATCGTTCGGTGATGTTCGTGTCCCGCATAAAGGGGACGTGGTCGGGCAGGTGATTGAAGGTGCGTATGAAGTGCTCGGCATATTTGATCGCGTCGATAATGACCTCGATACCATGAAATGCATTTCACTGTCCGATCGCGATCAGGAATTATTTGCACGGGCGGCATTAAGTTATCGCTACGAGTATGAAGATAAATCCCCGATCACGCCGTCGCAAGTTTTGCGTCCGCGTCGGCGAGAAGATTACGGTAATGATTTATGGACGACATTCCAGCGCGTTCAGGAAAACATGATTAAAGGCTGATTACCCGGTAAAAGCGCGGCCGGGAAAAATACCCGTACTCGGGCGGTCAACGGTATCGATGGCGATATTAAATTGAACCGTGCGTTATGGCTGATTGCGGATGAATTCAAAAACCGAATGAAGTAACAGGGTGCCCCGGTAATGACGCCCATCAATACCGGGGCCGAACACTGCTACAGAACGTACAGTTAACACAGCGCGGACAGTATGAAATCACGGGGTGAAAGATGCAAACGGAAAATTTACGGGTATGCAGTACGGCACATTTTACATCGGAAGATAACGCGCTGTTAGCGACAATGGCAGGGCAGGCGGCTTTTCGTTCCTGGGTGGTTAACATCCAGCTCGGTTATATTCTGGTGCTGACGGATTATCGTTGGCGGCTGCGGGTATTAAAGTCGCAAGGGGCATCAAAGGCGCTGAGGCGGTTTCTAATTCACCATGTTAAATATTACCGCACAGGCTACATCCATTTTGATTGTGATGCGCCCATTCTTCCAGGCTACGACGTTTTTGAGTGGTAGCGCGCTGATAAGATGCGTCCCCATCGAGGGGGCGCATCTTATTCTCCCCGCCCGCCCAGCGGGAAATACATTTCCCGTTCCCGCTGCCCCGAAGGGACGCCCAAGTTAGTACCAAAAAACGTGACCGTTTTTCGGTGGTGTCCGTTAACTCTGCGATCCGCTTACCCACATCTACACAATCGACGTTATTTCACCTTGATCCGGTGAAATAACCGCTACCGTTCGTTTCCCATTAAGATGATGGGAAACTTCACTGGCTTTGTCTTATGTGCATATGTGGATAAACTATGGGTTCTGAACGAGGAGGGGTTGCTGCTTGTTGGCTTTTATCGCCCGGTAGGTCTTCTCGATTTTACTCGCATACTTGTAACGTCGCTGCGCCTGCTTTGGTGAATCTTTGAACCCTGCATTATAAGCTCCCACTGCCTGCCAGGTTGCTCCCCATTTCTTAAAGGCAATCGCGAGATAATAAGCACCGGTGTAGATATTCATGCACGGGTCTTGCTTCAGGTGCCGTTCTGACACCCCTATCAAAGAGAGGGAGTTAAAATGCTGGGAGTCAATTTGCATTAACCCTACACCGTACCCTGTTGTCGGGTTTGGGCCGATGGCGACGGGATTAAATCGTGACTCGTTCCATGAAATAGCACGTAGCAGATCCGGGTCGATGCGATAATCCCGACCCGCCATGTCAAAACAATCAGCCATAGCGGCCGTTGAACTGAATAGCATTAATGCTGCGATGAGGTTCTTCATGTTTTCCTTAAAATCCCTAGCCCTGGTGAAAATCTAGCCTTTTCGGGATCTCGAGTCAACAAATTCGCGCTCTTTTGGGTAACCACATCACACCCCACGCAAAATTGTATTTTGAAGAATTTTCTATTTAAAATAGTTGGTTATTAGTTTTAGATATTGTTTTGTTTTTACATGGTGAGAAATTAGAGTTGTAAAGGACTCTAACTAGAGTCGTTATTCGAGTTTATACACAACTCTATATAGAGTTATTAATAAATTTCATATATATAAACAGACTCGACCCTAGAGGCGAGTTGTGCTTTTTTGCTTTTATAGCTATCATTAGACTCGCAAATAGAGTCGGATTTGATTCGTGCATGCCAACTCAAAATACATACAGATTATCTGTCAGCTAATAATATCATGGAGTAAAAATTATATGGCAAGAATTCAAGCATATGTCAGCAAGGAGGCGGTTGAAAAGATTCACGCAATTGTTGAACAGCGCCGTCAAGAAGGGGCTGCTGAAACTGAAGTAAGTACATCTAGTGTTATTTCCATGCTTCTTGAACTCGGTCTCAGAGTCTATGAGGCACAGATGGAAAGAAAAGATGACCCTTTTAATCAGACGGAGTTTAACAAAACACTTTTAGAAAACGTATTGAAAACTCAACTTGCAATGGCAAAGGTTCTTGGTGCAAGTACTCTAGCTCCACACGTTGCAGATAAGCCAAAACTTAATAACTATCAGAAAATCATTTCTGAAATAAAAGACTCGGTTCAAGAAGATTTGCAACGGTTCTTTTTGGTTAGCGATAACTTTGAATATGGTGATGATTGAAAGTAGGTTTTTAGTGTAATTTTAAATATATCTATTATAATCAAAGTGAAAGTGACATTGAATTTATCAAAGGAGTGTGTATGCAAGGAAATCTAAAACTATATGGCTTTTTTATTGGGCTAACTGTTACCATAATGATTACATGTGATACCTTGGTTTACAAGGTTCTCGATGTGTATGGTTTCAAAATAACTGCAAGTGGTATTGTATTTTCGTTGTGTTTTTTAATCTCAACACTCCTAACAGAGGTATATGGCTATAAGTTGTCTGTAAGAGCCATTTGGATAATGGTTATATGTCAAAGCTTATATGTTTTGATTCTTAATGTAGCTGCTATTATACAACCTGAAGAGAATGCTATTGCAAGTGGTTATTATTTTTTATACCACGAGTTCTGGAGGGTTATGATTGGGACTTGGGTGTCTGTACCAGTATCATATTTTGTTAACGGATTTATTATATCGAAAATGAAAATAGTGTTTTCTGGAAAGTACTTTTTTGTGAGATATATCGTAGGTTCTATGACAACACAAGCAGCTTTATTGCTAACGGCTTATCCAATTAGTCTATCCGGTAAGTACACATTCACGGAGTTAGTAAATATTATCAGTACAACATGGTCATATAAAGTCGTTGTCTCAATAATCTTGTTACCCCTTGCTATATATTTGGTCGGTATTGTAAAAAGAATTGAAAAAACCGACCACTATGATTGGGGTACATCTTACAACCCGTTCAAGTAATAGCAGAAGGATTTGCCATGAAGATTATACAAATCACTGATACACATATTTATTCTGAAGAGAATAAGGTTGGGTTAAAACACCTTTCTAACCTGAAATATATTATTAACTTTATTGAGTCAAATCTTGATCAGATTAACGCAGATTTAATCATGGTTACTGGAGATATATCTCATGATGGTGGAGATGCGTCTTACGAGAAGTTTTTTAAAACGATGAGTCATGTTTCTTTACCTGTTTATGTTATACCTGGAAATCATGATAACAAACAGGGGTTGCATTATGTTTCCGAGAAATATGATTGTGGTTTAAATGTTAATTCATTTTGTAATCAGGATTGGCGTATACTGAGTGTCGATTCTGTTGTGGATAATGAGGATTATGGTTTTATAAAAAAGAAAGATTTGGTTGGTTTTGAAAAGGAAGTTTTAGCAAGTAAAAGTAAAAAAATTGCTTTATTCTTACATCATCATCCTATTCAAGTTGGCACCCCGATTGTAGATAATTGTATGTTGATGAACGCATCTGAATTTCTTGATGTTTGCCAGCGTTTGAATGTTTCCTTTATTGGTTCAGGACATGCTCATACACTTTTTCAACGTAAGATTGGAGATACCCTGGTGTCAGTTTCTCCAGCTGCGTGTTCTCAATGGAAGAATGGAACTAAAGAGGTTTCCTTCATTGATAATAGCGCGTTTAGTGTAGTTAACCTTGGTGAACATGTACATGTAACACCTTGGTTTATTTGATTAATGTAAGTTTTGTTTTTTTAGGATTTATTTTTAAGTTTTGATTTTTTGATTGGGCAGAGAGCTCTCTGCCTTCTTTTATTCCTGTATAAAATGCAATTTTTGTTGCATCTAATGAATCAGTTTTATCAACGATACCTCTGTTTCTCACAAACTCTATGCCTGATATTGATATTGAGTTAATCCCATTCCTTAGAGTCCAAGTACAGTTTCTTTTTTCTTCCAAAATTGTATATTTACTTGATTCTATTTTAAGCTTTGATTCGGTTTCTGCTATATGAGCTATGTCTTTCGGATTGACATGCCTTAAAAAATCTCCCTCAACTAGTTGATTCCAACTTTTTTTTACAAACGTATGTGTTCCGAACTCTTTGAACAGCCAATATCCATCCGAAGTCCTTTCAACACTGCGATCTAATGTGTATATATAACAAGGAGTAAATATCCTCTTTATAAACATAGTGATTTTGTATAATTCCATATTTTACTTCATCCTCTTTACTGTTTTTAATAACACCCCGACGATTGTGTAGTCACTATAAGACTTGGCTACGTTGTCTGATTCGAGCGATATGTTTGTAAATTGTAAGTTTCCATCTGAAACGAAAACTCTTCTCAAACATATTGGGTAATTCTTTAATTTAACTAAAACAATATCACCATCGCAATATTGTTCTTTTAAGGATATTACGCAATATGTGCCACGATCTAATTCTGGGGAGAGTGAGTTGTTTGTTATTTCAACAGCGAAAAGCGAATCATCTTCAATATCATCAACTTCTGTTGTGTATGTGCCTGTTGATCTGATCTTATTTGCTAGATATCTCTCAATATCACTATAGGTTATAAGGGGTATTGATTTTACATTTTGACTAACTTCTCCAGTAACTCTCAAGTCATTATCTGTAAGGTCACCTACTTTAACGTTGAAATAATCTCCAATGGAGGTAAGAGTCGATATCGTTGGATTACCAACTCCCTTTCTAAGATTGTTGATGGTTGCTATACCGATCCCTGTCTCGATACTTAGCCGATTGGCGTCAACACCATGCAAACGCATGAGGTAAGTAAGGTTTTCGCCTATCATTTTCAATGACATATGATTTTCTTCTGATGTTTTAATGTGTTTTTGTTGCATTATAATGTTTTCTGCCTATACTTTAATGTGTGTGGAGTGTGATCAAGTAGCGTTGGTCCACTCTCAGTGTAGTACTGACTGTTTTACTGCATCCAGTGTTTGTGACGTTCTTATGACTATTGTTGTAAGTGTAAGATGTAACAGGGATTTTTTGTCTTCTGATGGCTTTTCATCCTCGTTAACTAACATAACTTACGGTTTTTATGGAAAAATCTCAATCGGAACATGAGTACAGTTCTGTTTCTATCACCCTGCAGCTTGGTCCTGAGGTGAATGAACTGCTAACACATGCTGCAAATAGGTCTGGGAGAACAAAACGTCAGGAGGCTCTTTTGAGGCTCACAGACCATCTTCAGCAAGTCCGAGACATCGCTACCCAGGGCAAGAGTTTTAAATTTTAACAAACTAATATCTGAATTTAATAAGGAGGCTAACTACAAATATCAAATCACACTTTAAATAAACCGACCATATCTGGATATTAAAACATATCCATACGTGATTTTTATTTTATAGGAAATTTAATAATGAATGCTTTATTAAGCGCTCAGGGGCCTTCTGTTGCCCAACGTCAGGGGTTTTCACTTCGTAAGCTGTTTTCTCGGCAACGCGTCGTGAATTTCCTCAAACTCGTTCTGCCTTTTGCCGTTCTGACCGCGTTATTCCCGCAGCTGGCGTTGGCTGCCGGGGCTTCCGGTGACTTGCTTAAAACGGGTGACGATACCGTTAAGCAGACCGCCGGCAGCGGCTCCACCATGTACAAGTGGATCATCCTCGGTGAGGTCGTGACCGGGCTATGCCTCTATGTCTTCACGCACAGCTTCAAGTTCCTGTTCGGCTTCATCATCCTGTCCATCATCGGCAACGTCGGCATGAAGGTCGCCGGCTACTGAGGAGGCATTATGTCGGGAGACGATATCAATCTTTACCGTTTCCCGAAAACACTGAACAACCAGGGCCGCTGGTTTGGTTTAACCCCTGACGAATTAATTCCCATTGTGCTTTCTGCCTGCTGGTTCTTTTGGCAGGGCAAACAGATTGCGGGAATTATCGTGGCGACTCTGGTTTATCTGGCAATACGCAAGGTTAAAAAAGGGAAGGGCAGCGTCTGGTTGCGCGATTTGGCGTACTGGTATCTGCCCACCTTTATGTTGCGTGACCTTTATAAAAAAGTGCCGCCTTCGTGTTTTCGGCAATGGATTAAATAGGGTGAGGGAATGAAACATTCAGCCAGACTTAATTCCAATAGGATTATCGCCCTGAGTTTCGTGTCACTCGGTGTGCTGTTATTCCTGAGCATTGTTTCTATCGTCATTCTCTCCGTAACCAATTACAAACTGCAGGGCGATCGTCAGGTCGTCGCCGTTCCTATGCTGTTTAAGGCGCCGTTTGCGATTTCAGAGAACAGTATGGACGCCGGCTATCTCGAGCAGATGGCGCTGAGCTTTGTCTCACTGCGTCTCAACGTCTCCCCTGAGACGGTTGATGCCTCGCATCAATTTCTGCTCACGATGGTCAAACCCGCCGCACAGAAGGAACTCAAGCTGACGATGGCCAAGGAGGCCAACCAAATCAAAAAGAATGACGTTAATGCGGCGTTCTTTAAAACCGGTGTTCGCGTCTATCCCGCAGAAGGCCGGGTCGATATCCGCGGTGAACTCAAAACCTGGTTCGGCGACAGCAAGCCGGACTCGGTGCTCAAGCATTACGCCCTCTATATCGACAGAACTGACGGCGTGACCTGGCTGGCCAAATTTGTCGAGGTATCCGATGAAAACAAATAACCCCGTCCACGGATGGCTGTTTGCCTGTGCGCTGACCGCTGCCGGCACTGCACAGGCCGGCACGGTGCTGGCGCCGGTCACCATTCCTTTGCAGAACGGCAGTCAGGCGGCCGTGGCGCTCAGCAACAGCGAACCCAACCTGTTCAACGTCCCCGGGGACAGCGTGCTGGCAGTATCCGGCGTTGACGAGAACCTGGTGCGGTATGAACCGACCGCCAACGGCGGGCTGGTGCTCAGTACGCTCAACAAAAAGCCCTTCACCTTCGTCATTGAAACTGAGCGCGGGATGAATTTCTCCATTCGCGCAGTCCCACGCGCCGGCAGTGGCCGCACGTTCCAGCTGGTCAGTGGTGATCGTGGCGTGTCCGAGCCGGCCCGGATCTGGGAACAGTCACAGCCGTATGAGTCGATGCTGGTCGACCTCAACCGCTCACTGATGGAAGGGCGGTTGCCGGTAGGTTATGGCCAGGTGCCTGTGACCACCGAGCAGCTGGCAGCGCCTTACGGCCTGCGTGCCGAGGCTGCCCAGGTCTGGAAAGGCCACAACCTCAAGGTGGTGCGCTTTACAGTCAGTAATCCCGGCACGTCCGCGCGCTGGGTGAACGAGCACGATTTCTGGACGGCGGGAGTGCGTGCGGTGATGTTCGACACACCGACCCGCCAGATTGTTGCCGGCGGCCGCGCAGGTGTGTGGATCACCTTCTCCGGGGAGGCAGCCGATGGCCAACATTAATGTCATCGTCAAACGCAAACAGTTCCTGTGGGCTGGCGGCGTTGCGCTGGCGCTTGCCGCGGCCGTTGGCGTGGGCTGGTACGTCTCGCAGGACAGTGAGAGTGAACCGATGCAGGCCAGCGAACCGGCCCCTGACATGACCGGGGTGGTGGACAACACCTTCGGCGAGCGGGCGACCGAGAACGCCATCACGCAAACCCAGGTGGCGCAGGCCGAAATCAACAAGCAGTTCTCGTCACTGCGTCAGGAAATCGACATGCTGAGTAAGGCGCACCAGGAAGACCAGAAGCGCATCAGCACGCTGGAAGACGAAAACCGCAAGCTCAATAACCAGACAGGTGGCGACGGGCCCCCAACACCAGGGAGCACCACGCCCGGCGCCACCGCCATTCCCCCTCTTGCTGCCGGTGTGACGCCGGAAGGCGAGCCGATGCCGTCGGCCTTCCCTCCGGCGCCCGGCGGCCCGGTGCCGCCGCCAACCGCCTTCTATCCGGGGCGCGGCGCGGTTCCGCCGCCGGTCGTGGACTACACGCCTGTTCCGGTGCCGGGTCAGCTGTATCGCAAGGTGCTGCGCCCGAAAGAGGCCGGCAAGCCAAAGAAAAAGTACCCCTACATCCCGACCGGCAGCTTCGCTAAATCCATCCTGATTGAGGGGGCGGATGCCAACGCCTCGGTAACCGGGAATACGGCCACGGTGCCGATGCAGGTGCGGTTGACCGGACGGATCGAAATGCCGAACAGCAAGACCTACGACGCGACCGGCTGCTTTATCAGCATGGAAGCCTACGGGGACGTCTCCAGCGAACGTGCCATCGTGCGTACCCGCAAAATCAGCTGCATCCGGGGCGACGACATTATCGATCAGGACATCGATGGCCACGTTTCCTTTATGGGCAAGAACGGCGTCAAGGGCGAGGTGGTGATGCGCAACGGCAAAATCCTCGGCTTTGCCTGGGGCGCCGGGTTCCTTGATGGGTTAGGTGAAGGTGCCGGCCGGGCGGCGCAGCCGACCGTTGGCCTGGGCGCAACGGCCAGCATGGGCGCCGGCGACATTGCCAAGTCGGCCCTCGGCGGGGGCGCCAGCAAGGCGGCGTCGACCCTCAGCGATTACTACATCAAGCGCGCTGAACAGTATCACCCGGTTATTCCGATCGGCGCCGGCAATGAAGTCACGGTGGTGTTCCAGGAAGGCTTCCAGATGAAAACCATCGAGGAAGTGGCGGCGGAAAAAGAGAGCCGTCAGCAGGCGCAGACCGACGGGGGCGATCAGACCAAGTCCGGGCAGAACCTGAACGGCTTCAACACCGATCAGATGCTGAACCATCTCGGCAAGGTTGATCCGGCTCAGTTCGGTATCGGTAAAGGGAGTGGCCAGTGATGGATATTAAAGAGCAGAAGTCCACGTTGAAGGCGCTATTGCATCTGTCCGAAGTTTATTCGCGGTTTGGAAACATTCCACATTTCAGCGTCGGGGGCTGGTTGGTGATGGGGGCGGTCATCGCGGTGGTGGAGTGGTTTTGGTTTTCATTGGGTGGTGGGTTGCTCTCTGGGACGCTGATATTTGCTCTGATTTTAATTGTGCATTGGGAGCTTACCCGGCTCACCCGCTCCTCTGTCTTGCAGGAAATATCGCGGTTGTTGGCGCGTTATCCAGCCCGGCTGCAATACGAATACCAGTCGTTACTCCAGGATATTGGCGCGGGGACACCAGAACTTCCAGCGGCGATAAGCGGCTTTCACGACAGAGTCCTTATCCAAATATGGGGCTGTAAGTTAAGAAACTGGGCTTATGAGGAATATGCCCTTCTGGGACATGGATGCACGCAGAACTCACATGACGCTGTGGGGCAGTCGAATGTGGCTCATGCCGATGCCGCCAACCCGCTTCTTGAGAATACCCACCACAAGGTGGTGGCGTTCCGCAAACCCGGACCCGTTCAACAGGACGATAAGGAGACAGACCGATGAATAACAACGACAACAACGCTATCCGGCATTTCGATGACTTTCCCTTCCTGGGTGTCGCTTCTGCAGAAATCGGGAACCTCGTCGTCTGTGGCCGAACCGGCGCGGAGAAAACAACGCTGATGCAGTCCATCGTGGATAAATACAGCGCGAATGCCGTGCGGCAGGGCATTTCTATTGCACCGACACAGCCTACTGAGGATGAGGCCAAATCATGACTGAACGAAAAATGACGGGGTTATATGTCTTTTTATTGCTGGCCTGGTGGGGTGGTTGGCTTGCGCTCGATGCGTGGCGCATTGAGAACCTGCTGACCGATGCCGACAAGTGGGCCGGTTTTCGGCGTGACATCCTCTGGTGTGCGGGGGCGGCGGCGCTCTCCTTAATTTTCTTAATGACGGGTCCCAACAAAAAATCCTCTGTTTACGCACTGTCAGTATGCCTGGCACTGATAGTGCCCATCTCGGTCGCAATCGTTGCCGGGAGTTCTTTCATTCACTTGGAGTTTGATGTGCCGACGTTCTTGATGGCGCATACATGCGCCGGATGGGTAATGACTCTGGCTGTACCGTTAGTGACTTTTTTCTCTGTCAGGGTTTAAGGAGACTCAATGAAAACGCACATCATGAAATCACTGCTTTTACTCCCCGTATTATGTGGCGTGCTGCTGCTGGCCGGTTGTGCCGGCGTCAGCAGCGAGTTCGGCTGTAACGCCACCACCTCCGACAGCTGCATGACGATGGAGCAGGCCAACGAGAAAGCCAAGTCACTGGAAGAGGGCAGCGGAGCAAAGCCGGCTGCGGCCGCATTGCCTCGCCTGGCTGACGGCGACTTTGCGGCGATTGGTCGGGATACCGGCCCGGTGCCGGTTGCGGTCGGCCGTTCGTCACGCTTGCTGCCCCGTCAGGGAGCTGTATCCCCGGCGCCAGCGGTGTCTGCGTATCCGGCGATCGCTGCGCCGGCCTCTATCGTGACGACCGTCAGCACCTGCACCTTGCCGCGCTGTGCCGGTGTCGGTAGCACCCGCCCGGCCCGCCAGGCCGAGCAGACCGCGCAGTTGTGGATCGCGCCCTGGATTGACAGCCAGGACGTCTATCACCAGCCGGGCAAGGTGCTGTTCGTGGTTAAACCGGCCGTCTGGGGCAAGCCCCAGTCCGTGTATTGACAGGAGCCCTTCATGAATTTGCTCGACAAGGTCACCCATACGGCCAACAGCCTGCTGTCGGCGCTCAAAATGCCCGATGCGTCCAGTCAGGCCAACCAGCTGCTCGGCGATATGCGTTTCCCGCAGCTGAGCAGCCTGTTGCCTTATCGTGATTATGACGAAAACTCGGGGCTGTTCATCAATGACGGCTCTATCGGTTTCATGCTGGAAGTGCAGCCGCTGACCGGCGCCAGCCCGACCGAGGTGCTGGCGATTGAGAGCCTGCTGCGTACCAAACTGCCGCGCGGCGTACCGCTGTCTATCCACCTGATGTCCAGCAAGCGCGTGGGTGACCACATCGAGTCCGGCCTGCGTGATTTCTCCTGGTCCGGACGGGATGCCGACAAGTTCAATGCCATCACCCGCGCCTTTTACCTGACGGCGGCGGAAGACCGATTTGCGCTGCCCCTGGGGGTTGATATCCCGTTGACCCTGCGTAATTACCGGGTGTTCATCTCGATGTGCATCAAGGCCAGACGCAATAACAAGGCCGCCTTTTTACAGATGGAGAACCTGGTGAAGGTCCTGCGCGCGTCACTGATGGGCGCCAAGATACCGTCCAGGTCGGTTGACGCCGGCGACTTTATCAACGTGGTTGGCGAGATGATCAACCACGACCCCGATCAGTTGTATGACACGAAACGCACGCTCGACCCCTATCAGGATTTGAACTTTCAGTGCATCGACAACGGCTTCGGTATGAACGTTTACCCTGACTGCCTCAAGATAAACTTGCGCAGTGCGGGCCGTGAGAACGAGAGCGTGGCACGGGTGATGAATTTCCAGCTGGAAAAGAACCCAGACATGGCATTTTTGTGGGCCAGTGCCGACAACTACGGCAACCTGCTGAACCCCGAGTTGTCGATCGCGTGCCCGTTCATCATCACGTTGACGATGGTGGTCGAAGAGCAGGAGAAGAACCAGTTCGAGGCCAACCGCAAATACCTCGATCTGGAGAAAAAATCCCGCACATCCTATGCCAAGGTGTTCCCGAACGTGGTGGCGGAAGCCAAAGAGTGGGGGGAGCTGCGCGAGGCGCTGTCGTCCAATCAGACGGCGCTGGCCTCTTACTTCTACAACGTCACGGTATTTTGCGAAGACAACGATAACGTGGCGCTGCGTTGTGAGCAGGATGTCATCAACACCTACCGCAAAAACGGTATCGACCTGATCGCCCCGCGGTTCAAGCAGCACTGGAATTTCCTGGCCTGCCTGCCGTTCATGGCCCATCACGGTGTGCTGGATGACCTGCGCAAACACGGCGCCGTGCACCGGGCCAAGACGCTGAACGTGGTCAATCTGATGCCGGTGGTAGCCGACAACCGTCTGGCACCGTCCGGCCTGCTGGCTCCCACCTACCGCAACCAGCTGGCGTTTATCGATATCTACGCCAAGGGCATGAAAAACCCCAACTACAACATGGCCGTGTGCGGGACGTCCGGCGCCGGTAAAACCGGGCTGATTCAGCCGATGATCCGCAGCGTGATCGATGCCGGTGGCGTGGCCTGGGTGTTTGATATGGGCGCCGGCTACAAATCGCTTTGCGAGAACATGGGCGGCGTCTACATCGATGCCGAGTCGCTCAAGTTCAACCCCTTTGCCAACATCGTCAACATTAATGAAAGCGCGGAACGCCTGCGCGATCAGCTGTCGGTGATGGCCAGCCCGGACGGCAACCTGGATGAAGTCTCCGAGTCCCTGCTGTTGATGGCGGCGAAAGCGGCCTGGCTGTCCAAGGGACGTTCGGCGCGCATCGATGACGTGGTGGATTTCCTGAAAGAAGCCATGGATGCCGAGGAGTACCGCCAGTCACCGCCGATCCGCACGCGTATTCACGAGATGACCATCCTGCTCGACAAATACACCCGTGGGGGCATTCATGGCGAGTTTTTCAACTCGGACGAACCGACGCTGCATGATGACGCCCGTATGGTGGTGCTGGAAATGGGCAGTCTGGAAGACCGGCCCGATCTGCTGGTCGCCGTGATGTTCTCCCTCATCATCTTTATCGAAGGCCGGATGTATCAGACGTCGCGTAAGACCAAAAAGCTCTGCGTCATCGACGAGGGGTGGCGCCTGCTGGACTTTGAGAACAAGAAGGTCGGCAAGTTTATCGAGAAAGGCTACCGCGTGGCCCGTAAACACGGTGGCGCTTACATCACCATCACGCAGAACATCAAGGACTTTGACTCCGAAGAGGCATCGAGCGCGGCGCGGGCTGCCTGGGCCAACTCGGCGTACAAGGTCATCCTGATGCAGGAGGCGATGGCGTTCAAAAACTACAACCAGGAGTACCCGAACAATTTCAGTCCGCTGGAGCAGGACGTTATCAATCGCTTCGACGATGCGGTGGCGCAGGGCTTCAGCTCGTTCCTGTTGATGGTGAACGGGCGCAGCTCCTGGCACCGGTTGTTTGTCGACCCACTCAGCCGCGCCCTGTACTCGTCGCGCGGCGAGGACTTTGAGTTTATCCAGAGTCGGCGCGCGCAGGGAATGTCGGTGCACGATGCCGTTTACGCGCTGGCCTGTCAGGAGTTTGGTGACGAGATGGCCCGACTGGAACAGTGGGTCGAGCGTCAGGCTAACCGGAGGATGGCGGCATGACAGGCACTGAATTGCAGGTGATTGAGCGGGGGAGCGCGGGTGGACAGCGGTCAGACCGCCGGCTGGCGCTGTGGGGCTGCGGCGCGGTGGTACTGGCCGTGCTGCTGAGCAGCCTGGTGGCGCTGTGGCTGGTGCAGCGCCAGCCGGTGATTGTCACGTTCAACATGAAGCAGACCATGGAAGCGTTCTATGAGAGCGCCGGGAAAAAAGCGCTGCCCTCGGAGCAAAGCAAACAACTGGCAGAACGGTTTACCGGTGCGCTGGAGGCCAGTATCACGCACTACCAGCAGCGCAACAACGTGATCATTCTGGTCTCGCCGGCGGTGGTGGGCGGGGCAAAAGACGTGACGCGCGAGTTGCAGCGGGATATTGCTGCCCGCATGCAGCGGGGCAATATCGCCCGTGTAGGTAAGGAGGCAAACCTATGAATAGTTCAGCAATCAGTTTTATGGCGGGCTTTATTCTTTGTTTAATAGTCATGTTCGCTTCGAACCGGTTGATGGAACAAGCGCCAGCCACCATTACGGCGGCTCCAGTGGTGTTTACCCCGGCTCAGCAGGATGCTATCGGGCCACTTGCCCGCGATTATCTGCTGGCACACCCGGACATCCTGCTACAGATGAGCGAGAAACTGGACGCGCAGCAGCAGACCGCGGCCAATCGCACGGTACAAGCCGCGTTGACCACGCAGCCGGAACTGCAGGCAGCGTTATTGCACGATCCGGCGACGCCGGCTGTGCATCCTGACGGGGCTGTGACCGTGGTGCAGTTCTTCGACTATCAGTGCATCTGGTGCGCGCGTATGGCGCCGGTGGTGGCTGAGTTTGTACGGGACAATCCCGATGTGCGTTTCGTGTTCAAGGAATTCCCCATTTTCGGCAGCCGCTGGCCGATGTCGGTGCAGGCGGCGCGTACCGGCCTGACGCTGTGGCAGCTTAAGGGCGGTGACGCCTATCTGGCCTACCACAATGCAGTGTTTGCCTCCGGTGAGAACGAAGGGCGCTTGTCCCAACCCACGCTTAATGCGGCACTCCGGGCTGCCGGCGCGGCATCGATGACCGTGCTGCCCGAGACGGAGAAAACGCTGTTGTCCACGCGCGAGCTGGCCCAGCAGTTGAACATCAGCGGCACCCCCGCCTTTATCGTCATGCCGACCCGTGATGCGCGGGCGGATCAGGTGACGCCGCTGTACGGCGCCGTCGATGTGAAGGCGCTGCAGGCCGCTGTTGCGCAGGCAAAACAAGCGGATATTCCCTCACAGGCGGTGCCGCATGGCTAAATTGACCAAAGCACAACGCGCGGTATTGCGCGAGAAGTTTGGCGGCCGATGCGCCTACTGCGGTTGTGAACTGCCGGAGAAAGGCTGGCATGCCGATCACCTCGAACCGGTGATGCGAGAATCCGAGCAGGACATGGCCGCCGCCGAAAAGGGTCTGTTCAAACTGAAAGCGACCGGCAAGGTTTTGCATGAAAGCCGCGATGCCATCGAGAACCTCAACCCGGCGTGCGCCCCGTGCAACCTGTTCAAAACGACTTTTAGCCTCGAGACGTTCCGCGAGCAGATAGCGGCGCAAGCTGAGCGAGCGCGGGCTTACAGCGTCAATTTCCGCACTGCAGAGCGCTTCGGGTTGATTGAAGTCAAACCCGCGCCCGTCGTGTTTTGGTTCGAACGGTATCGGGAGGCAAAGCGTGGCTAAGCCTTTACGTAAAAGCCTGCTGATAGCGGTGTTCGGACTTTCTCAGCTTACGAGCATGGCGACGGCCAAAGACTTCGGCACCTGGGGCGACCTGTACCCGGTGGCCGAGCCTGACATGCTGCAGACCATTCACGAACGTCTGACCGCGCTGCAGCGCAGCGGCCGTTGGGAGCAGGAGATGACGGCGTTCAAAGCGCGCACCGTGAAGCACAGCCAGCGGCCTGAGCCGGTCGCCGGCATCGGAAAAACCGAGCGCTATGCCGAACGCTTCTTCGACCCGAGCGTGCAGCTCTCTTCTGATCTGAAAGACGACAAGGGGCGCGTGTTTGCTCGCAAGGGCGACGTTATCAACCCGCTGGCCACCGTGCCGTTCGCCCAGACGCTGTATTTCATCGACGGCGACGATCCGCAGCAGGTTGCCTGGATGAAGGCGCAGCAGCCGGAGACCCTGATGGTGAAGATCATTTTGGTCAACGGCGACGTTCCCAAAACCTCTGCCGCGCTCGATAGCCGTATCTACTTCGATCAGGGCGGGGCGCTGTCGCGCCGGTTCGGGCTGACGACGGTGCCGGCGCGCATCACGGCGGCGCCGAGCGGCCTGCGGCTGCGTATCGAATCCATTCCTGCCGCCGGCCACGCGAACTGAAGGGGATAAGCATGTTTGTGACACGTAAACGTTTTATTGCGACCGAGAATCAGCTGCAGAGCTGTCGCCAATTGCTGGCCGCGCGCCACGGCGAGTTGATGGCCATCCGCCAGGCGGCGTCGGCAAAGGGGGGGATCTACAAATGCATTCTTGAGTGCCGTGAGGTCGCCCACGAGCTGCGTGAACAGCTGCCTGCCGAACAGGACGGTCATGGCTCTTATCTGTTCGACAAGCTGGCGCTTATCGATAGCTTGCTGAGCACCCTGGCTGCGTTATTACCGCCACAGGATGAGGCACGTCCCACCGCCCGGATGGTTGCCGCCGGTGATGTGCAAGAGATTTACCGGGGAACGCAGTGGGCGACGCATTGCCAGGAGCGTCGCGTATGACCCGGTGCTGGCTCTCGGCGTTGCTGGTCGTGGCAGGCCTGTTTTCGGCGCCGTCTCAGGCAGCGGATGCGGCCTGTCAGGGGCGCTTTGTCAACCCGATCACCGATATCTGCTGGCGCTGCATCTTCCCGCTCTCGATTGGGAGCATTCCGGTCGGCAAGGGGGATTTGCCGGATACCGGCAATCCGGGCAGCCCTATTCAGTTTTGCCCGGCACCGCCGCCGATTTTTCAGCGTATCGGGATGGCAATGGGGTACTGGGAGCCGATGGCCATGACTGACGTAACCCGCTCGCCGGGCTGCATGGTCAACCTGGGGGGCTTTAGCATCAACCTCGGCAAGATTGGCACCGGCACCGGCAGCAGCAGTGGCAAGGGGGACGTGACCACCGCGTTCTATCACGTCCACTGGTACAAGTACCCGCTGACCTACTGGCTGAACATCATCACTTCCGCGGGCTGCCTGCAGGGCGGGGACATGGACATCGCCTACCTGTCGGAAATCGACCCGACCTGGGTCGACAGCAGCCTGACCACCATTCTCAATCCGGAGGCTGTGGTCTTTGCCAACCCGCTGGCGCAGGGCGCCTGCGCGGCCGACGCCATTGCCAGCGGCTTCCATCTGCCGATCGACGCATTGTTCTGGTGCGCCGGCAGTCAGGGTTCGATGTACCCGTTCAACGGCTGGGTGGCCAAGGAAATCAGCCCGCTGCAGTCGTCGGTGCTGGTCTCGGAAAAGATGGCGTTCAAACTGCACCGCCAGGGGCAAATCATGGAATCCATCGGCAAAGACCGGGCGGTCTGCTTCGAATACCCGTCGCCGATCATGCCGAAAGAGCGCTGGCGTTATCAGATGGTGAACATGTACCCGGACAGCGCCCGCTGTCACCCGATGGGGCGCAGCGTGATGCGCTGGGAGGTGGGCCACAACTCGCCGGCCAGCAAGAAGAACTTCGGCTACGTCATGTGGCGCAAGCGCAACTGCGTCTTTTTATAAGGAGAAAGTCATGACGACATACAGCAAGGCGACAGGGCTGCTGACAGTGCTCCTGATGGGGGCAACCGTACCGATGATCGCTGTCGGGCAAACGGCGGCAGATCCTGTTGCTACCGCACAGCAGCAGGCGACCGTCCAGGTGGACAGCAACCGGGCATGGCTGCGCGAGCAGGAAAAGCGCTCGGCTGACCTGCACCAAAACACCCCGGTGCCGGAGTTCCTGCGTAATCAGCCGCCGCGTTCACTGGCGCAGGACGACCAGTCCTTTATTGACCAGCTGGCAGCGAAACAGCGTCAGGACGCCACCGAACAACCGGCCGAGGGGGCGCTGTACTTCGTGTCCTTCGCTATTCCCGAGGAGGGTATGCGCCGCATGCTGCAGGAGGCGCGTCGCTTCGGCATTCCGGCCACGTTGCGCGGCATGGTGAATGGCGACATGCGCGAAACGGTGCAGCGGGTGCAAAAACTGGTGGAAGCCGGCGGCATCGACGGCGTGCAAATCGACCCGCAGCCCTACACACAGTACGGCGTGACCGCCGTGCCGGCGTTGGTCGTGCGCTGCGCGGCCGGCTTCGATGTGGTGCGCGGCAACCTGCTGATGGCGCAGGCGCTGAAGAAGGTTGCCAAAGACGGCGACTGCGCCGCCGCGGCTCAGGCATTACTGGATAAGGCAGGTGTGAAATGAGCGGCAACGTGAATATGGACATGTTTGGCACGCCCCTACAGAAGTTGTTTTCACTGATGCAACTGACCCTGGTTATCGCGGGGCTCATGGGGCTCGTACTGCTGTTATGGCTGCTATTCAGGGCGTTAATGCCGAAAAAAGGGCAAACAAGACGCGGGAGGAAAGGCAAATGACCCATCTGGTGAAGTCTCTGCCCGGTCTGCTGGCGACACATGCCCTGGTGCTGGGGACGTTTATCTTCGCCACCGGCGATTGCCGGGCGGAAGGTGATGACGTGTTCCAGACCGGCAGCGAGTTTGCCAAACAAGTCGCCGGTCAGGGTACAGGGACGCTGCAGAACACCAACCCGGCGAACGTGTTGCCGAACTACACCGACAACCCGAAAGAAAAAGGCTATTACGGCGGCGTGACGGCCGGGGATGCCAACAATCTCAAGACCGACGGCGGCACCGCATGGGGCCAGACCGAGGTCGGGCAGGCGGTGACCGATTCGGTGCTCAAGAACCCCAAGGAGCCGATTTCTCACGATGCGCCCTTTATTCAGGCTGGCAAGGAGATTGAAGGCAAGGCCGAGAGCATCGTCGGCAAGACCGGCCCGGACTGCAAGGCCGAACAGGTAACCCGCAGTGAGTTCACCCGGCATGTGTGCGAGCGTGATACGGCGGTGATGCGTACCTGCGAACGTGCCACCGACATCGGTGGCCACTATGAGACCCGTTATGAAGACCGTAACGCGCACATCGACAAATCGATGACCCGTTGGTGGAAAGAGGGCAACCGCATTCACGGCACCTTTACGGCGCCGTTTACCGGCAAGCTCACTACGGGTTCGATATACCTCGAGCTGCAGGACGATCTGCACAGCTATGGCGTGCCGCTGGCCTTTTCACTGCTGGGGAATGAGGTGCGCTATGGCCGTCAGGACTGGGGCAGTCGGCTGCTGAACGTCGGTAACGTCACGCTCACGCAGGGTCAGCAGGTCGATATATTCCTCACGATGGACCCCGGTGGCCACTTGGATACCTTTCTGGATGCGATGGTCAGGCAGCTGAGCGGCGGCGGGGGCGGCTCGCCGATGGTGTTCTACGTGAAGTTCGACGGCAGTTCGTCGGTGCAGGTTTGGGTGCCGACCACGTCGACGCCGGCAGACTGTCCACTGGCACAGGAAGCCGGGGCGGTGAAGGTCAATACCGTCTGCAGTGAGCCGGGCGGCGAGCGAACCGTTACGGTCAACGGCCAGACCTATCCGGTGTGGGCCAGCTGCTGGCGCTTTACCGATACCTATCGGTTGCAGGAGGCCGGCCAGGGCAGCTGCGACGCCTATGCCAACAATCCGGCCTGTACCCTCGCCACGCACGGCTGCGCCTTCTCTGATGAGTATGGCCAGTGCCTGCACGAGAACGTGACCTACTCCTGCGAAACCCGCACCACCGGTAACGTGATGCTGTGCGGTGGCCAGATGTACTGCCTCGACGGGGAGTGCGACAAAGCGCAGAAGGGCACCCAGGGCAACGACTTTGCGCACGCCGTTTCCGAGCTGGCCGCGGTGGCGGCCGCCGGCAAGGACGTTGCGGTGCTGAACGGTATCGATGTGCGCGCCTTCACCGGTAAGGGGCAGTCCTGCCGCAAGGCATTTGCCGGTTTCAGCGACTGCTGCAAGGACTCCGGGTGGGGTAACAGCGTCGGGTTGGCGCACTGCGACAGCGAAGAGAAGGCGCTGGGCAAGGCGAAAGAAAACAAATTGACCGTCAGCGTCGGCGAATATTGCAGCAAGAAAGTGCTGGGCGTCTGCCTGCAGAAGAAGCGCAGCTACTGCCAGTTTGACAGCAAGCTGGCACAGATTGTTCAACAGCAGGGGCGCGCGTGGCAGCTGGGTATCGGTTTTGGCGGCGCCAAATCACCGGACTGCCGGGGCATTACCGTAGACGAACTGCAGCGCATCAACTTCGACCAGTTGGACTTTGCCAATTTCTATGAAGACCTGATGAAGAACCAGAAAGTGCCGGAAGACGCGGCACTGCTGGAAAAGGTTAAGCAGCAAATCGCACAACGTATGCAGGAGGCAGCCAAGTGAAAACGCGCGGGACTTCAAATGTCAATTTGGCGGCACGCGGGTTGGCCAACCGCAGGGCGGCAGCGCTGTTGGGCCTGAGCCTGCTGGGCGCGGCGTTCACCGCGCAGGCCGGCGGCTGGCAGTGGTATGAGCGGGAGGCCAAACCTGCTGCTGACGACATGCCACCGCCGCAGACGGTATCGGTCGCACCGGCCGGCGCACTGGAAAAGCTGCAGCTGCTGCAGCAATCGCTCAAGGAGAAGCTGGCGGACGCGATCCTGTACCCCAGCACAGAGAACTTTGTGAAGTTCTTCCAGATGCAGAACTACTTTACCCAGCAAGCGGGGCTGTTCGAGCGCTCCGCGCAGCGGGCGTTTCTGGCGCACCCGGAGCTGGACTACAACCTGAAGCACAGCCACTACAACGGCACGGTGAAAAGCCAGCTGGCGGCCGACTTTGCCGCGCAGCGCGAGGCCATCGGCCAGTTGGCGCAGCGTTATGGCGTGATGCTGTTTTATCGCGGCGCCGAGCCGATCGACGGCCAACTGGTCAGTGTGGTGAAGGGCTTTCGTGACAGCTACGGGCTGTCGGTGGTGCCGGTGACCGTCGACGGGGTGGTTAACCCTGCGATGCCGGAGAGCCGGCGTGATGCGGGGCAGGCGCAGCGGTTGGGTGTCAGTCACTTCCCGGCACTGATGCTGGTTGATCCGCGCAGCGGGGCGGTCAAGCCGCTGGCCTACGGCTTTATCAGTCAGGACGACCTGGCGCGGCAATTCCGCGATGTGTTAACCGATTTCAAACCGAACTATTAAAGGAACGTGAATGCGTAAATTCAAATTTCCCCAGGTTGACGTTGCCGGCATGTGGATGGTCGGGCTGGGTTTGTGGTGCAACATGATAGCGGGCTGCGTCTGGTCTTTGCCTGATTTTGCCTGGGGGCTGGCCAAGCTGTTAGCCGTCAGCCTGATAGTTATCGGCGGCTATCGCATTCTGGATGCTATTGCGACCCGCGTGGCGGATGAAAGGCTGGCACCTGAGAAGGCGGCCTATCGTGCGCAGCATGGTGATACTGAAAGCACCGATGCGTGGCGGGCGGATGAACCTGTTCACGAGAAGCCCCATGCGCCAACGCACTGAGCGAATGATGATGACATTACTGGCGCTGCTCGGCCTGGGCATGTCGACGGCCAACGCGAGCACGCGCGATGAGATTGCTCAGCTGCAGCATTCAGCGCAGCAGCGGGCACAGGCGGGAACGGCGACCGATAGCCGCGCCGCCGCCCCTCAACCGGCACGGTGGCTGACACTCAGCAACGGGGCGCGCGTCAACCTCAATGACTGGACGGTGGTGCTGTTCATGCAGGGACACTGCGGTTATTGCCAGAAGTTCGATCCGCTTATCAAGGCAATGTCTGCACAGCACGGCTTCCCGCTGTTTGTCTACACCTTCGACGGCCAGGGCGACCAGACGTTTCCCGAAGCCATTCCGGCGCCGCCGGACGTGATGCGCACCTTCTTCCCCGGCCTGCCGGTGGCCTCGCCGACGACGTTTTTGGTGAATGTGCATACGCTGGCGACGTACCCCCTTATCCAGGGGGCGGCGGATGAAGCCGGCTTTATGGCGCGGCTCGATACGGTGTTGCAAGACGCAACGATGCGGGGAGGTGCACGATGACACGCAGGCTGACACAGTTGTGCTGTGGCGTGGTGATCGGGTTGTTTGTCGGCGCCGCCTCGGCCGACATGAACAGCGACATGAACCACTTTTTCGACAAGCTGGGGTTTGAATCCAACACTACCATGCCGGGCGTCTGGCAGGGGCAGGCCGCCGGTTATGCCTCCGGCGGCTCCATCTATGCGCGCACCGGGGTGCGCCAGGTACAGCTGGTGTCGATGACGTTGCCGGATATCAATGCCGGCTGCGGCGGTATCGATGCCTACCTGGGATCGTTCAGCTTTATCAATGGCGAACAGCTGCAGCGCTTTACCAAACAGATCATGTCGAACGCCGCCGGCTACTTCTTTGACCTTGCGCTGCAGACTACGGTGCCGGAGCTGAAGGATGCCAAGGACTTCATCCAGAAGATGGCCAGCGACATCAACAGCATGAACATGAGCAGCTGTCAGGCCGCTCAGGGTATTGTCGGCGGGCTGTTCCCGCGCACCCAGGTCTCGCAGCAGAAGGTCTGTCAGGATATCGCCGGGCAGTCGAACATCTTCGCCGACTGGGCGGCATCCCGTCAGGGTTGTACGGTGGGCGGGCAGGGCGAATCGGTGCGCGACCGTGCCGGGGAGAAGGACAAGGAACGCGTCTCCAAAAACATCAACATCATGTGGGATGCGCTTTCCAAAAATCAGATGTTCAGCGGCAACAAGGAGCTGAAAGAGTTTGTGATGACGCTGACCGGCTCACTGGTTTTTGGCGCCAACGGCGAAATTACCCCACTGGCGCCGAAAACCACCGACCAGAGCATTATCCGGGCGCTGATGGAAGGCGGCACGGCGCGCATCTATCACTGCAATGACAGCGACAAGTGCTTGAAAGTGGTGGCCGACAGCAGCGTCACCATTAGCCCGGAACGGGCACTTAAGGGTCAAATTCTCGACATGCTGACCAGCATCAAGAGCAAGGCGCGGGACGATGTGCCGCTGACCGAAAAGGAAAAGGGGCTGATTTCCGGCACGCATGTGCCGTTGCTGACCTACCTGGTCGACCCGCAGATGCTGGGTGTCGATAACTCGCTGGTCTACAGTCTGGCGGATTACGTCGGCTACGACATCATGCTGCAGTACCTGCAAGAGCTGATGAGCGGCGCCCGCGCCATGCTGGCGGTGGGCAACTACCCGGAGGCGACGATGGAGCAAATCAACAGCAACTTCACTCAGGCCAACCAGCTGCTGGCCTCGCTGCAGTCCCGGGTGCAGGTGCAGACCGATGCGCTGCTGGTTGTTGACCAGCAGATGCGTTACATGCGCCAGCAGGTGTCGGCACGCATGCTGACGCGTTATCAGGACAATTATCGCTTCGGGGGAGGTCAATAATGGCAGCAGAAATCTACGTTATCGGCGGCGGTGACTGGATGCGCGAGACCCTCAATGCGGTTGCGGCGTTCCTGCATTCCGACAGCTGGTACTACATACGTCATGTGGGCACACTGGCCGGCCTCTATGTCCTGATGGTGCAGTGGATACGCACGCACGACATCATGCATATCCTGACCTGGATTTTTGTGTTGATAGGCGTTGCCATAGTAGTGAGCAGTGGACCGCGGGTGCAGGTCGTCGATATCACCAACCCGCGGGACGTCTATGTCGTCGATAATGTGCCGCTGGGCATCACCCTGCCGGCATCGCTGTTTACCCAGTTCGGCATGCTAATGGTGCGAGGCTATGAGGTGGTATTCAGTCAGCCGGATGTGGCGACCTACAGTCAAACCGGCATGCTGTTCGGCTCTTCTTTAATGGCGCGCAGCACCGACTTTACCGCGCAAAACCCGGAGCTGACCGACCTGTTTGCCGATTATGTGCAGAACTGCGTGATTGGCGACATCCTGCTAAACCGCAAATACAGCCTGAACGAGCTGATGAACTCGGCTGATCCGTACACGCTCATCTTCAGTAAACCGAGCCCGCTGCGCGGCCTGTTCGGCAAGGGCGGCAAGTTCATGACCTGCGAGCAGGCGGCTGCGCCGCTCAAGAACATGCTGGGTCTGGAAGGGCAGACCGGCAGCCCGACCTGGCATTACTATGCCCGTCAGCTGTTCGGCGGAAAACCGGATGCCGACCTGCTGTTCGGCCAACTGCTCGGCAACAGCTACCAATATTTTTACCAGAACAAGAACTCGGCCTCCGACATCATCAAGCAAAATGTGGTGATGAACGGCCTGCGCAGCGGAATACTCAGCTACGCCTCGCGCAGTAACGACACCGCCGGCATGCTCAATATCGCTACCACCTCGGCGCTGGAGAAACAGCGGCTGTCGCAGGCCACCATGGGCCAGGTGGCGATGCGCATGTTGCCGACCCTGCATGTGGTGATGATGGGGATCATGATGGGCGTATTCCCAATGATCATCCTTGTGGGGCTGGTTAATCAGGGCTGGCAGGTATTCAAGGGCTACGTGTTCGCTTGGCTGTGGCTGATGAGTTGGCCGCTGCTGTACGCCATCCTCAACAGTGCCATGACCTTCTACGCCCGCAAGATGGGCAGCCCGGTGGTGCTGGCCAACCTGTCGGTGGTACAGCTGAACTACTCAGACATCGCCACCACGGCGGGGTATATCTCGATGTTTATCCCGTTCATCTCCTGGTATATCGCCATTGGTCTGGGCAACGCACTGAACAGCATCGGCCACTCGTTCAACAACGCGGCGGCCGGCGCCAGCAGTGCGGCAGCGAGCACCACGACGGACGCCAACTACAGCTTCAACAACATGCAGTCGGATAACGTCACCGGCAGCACCTGGGATACCAACAGCGTGGTGCGCACCGGGCAGATGACCAAACAGCTGGGCACCGGCGGCAGCCAGACCCGGACCGCCGATGGCAGCCAGGTGTTCGATGCTACCGGCTCGACGTCGCGCATTCCGGTAGATATTGGCGTGACGCGCCAAATCTCGACGGCGCAGCAGCAGATGGCGCGTGAAGCGGAGAGCCAGGCAGAAACGGCGATGCACGGCTTTAACAGTAATATCAGCAGCGCCTGGACGCAGCTGTCGCAGTTCACTGGCCAACGTGGCAGTAGCGATACGATGACCAGCGGTGCCGATACGGCGCAGAACAGCCAGTCCAGCATCGCCGCGCACAAGATGGCCAGCGCGGTGGACAGCTATGCCAAAGCCAACAATATCAGCCATGAACAGGCGACGCAGGAATTGGCTGCCAAATCTGTCGATGCTACTGCAGGTTTTGAATCAAGGATTGGCACTCGAGGTTCTGCCGGCGTGAGAGTCTTTGGTAATGGTGCAACGATAGAAGGTTATGCTGGATTAAACGCAGGTATCAGGGGTTCTGACACCGATTCACATTCAGCCAGTAGCGGCACGCGTGGCAGCCAGGATGCACGTCACGATCAGAGCGCTCAGGCTGCTGCTGACTTTAAGGAGGGGATGGATTATCTGACCAGTCAGCGCACCAGCCAGTCCGGGGGCCATACCGACAACAACGCGGACTCGCGTGTCGATCAGCTGTCGGCATCATTGTCCGGGGCCAAGAGCAGTTACGAGCAGTACAGCAGCGCGCACACCCGCAGCCATGAACTGTCCGAGCAAGCTTCCCGTACTGAAAGTCTCAGCGCCGATATGCGTGAGAACCTGAGTCAGCAGTTTGCGCAGTATGTGATGCAGCGGTCACCTGATGAGGCCGGAAATATTTTGACTGGGCATTCATCTGAGGCAGTGTCTGCGCGTCAGCAACTGGCCCGCGAGTTTGTACGTGACCAGGTGGCGCCGCAGGTGGACGCACAATATCAGGTCAATCGCGAGGGGCTGGGGGCGACGATGGGTTCTACAGGGGGCGGTGGTAGTGCCGGCGACATCACCAGCGACCATCAACGCCATCAAAGTGCGGTAGACGAGCGAACCGCAGCGGCTGGGATCAAAAGTGATGTAGGCGATCAGGTTAAGGGGATGATTGAAAATAATCATACCCAGCAGCGGGAGACGCAAGGCCAGATCACGTCGCAACAGCAGCAGATCAGTAATCAAAGGGGGGCGCTTGAGACAAATCATACTTCTGCTCGTGATACACAGAACAAAGCATATGCAGATGAGAAACAACTCCAAGGTGCTGCGCCTGGGGCTAAATCGCAAGATGAATTAACGAAGCGCGCAATCGATATGCAAGAAAAATTTAATAAAGAACGGGGTGGAAAATGACTATTACACACAAAACAGTGAAAGAAGAAACTGAGATTTTGAAATCAATTGTAGACAGCGGTGATATAAGAATCCCCGATTTTTGGGCCTGTGCTTGGCCAGGATTCGCTTTTGTACTGTGGTTAGCTGTTTGGCCGGCGTTCACTTTTGGCTTTTTCACTACACCAAGTGAAGGTACTTTAATAGCAATGGGGTTTGGGGTATTTTTTGGATTTATTATCAGTATCGCTATTTTTAATGTTCGCAGCCTTTATTTGTCGTTGCCAGAGTCATTTCGAAAAAGTTCGAAGATAGTTGCAATGATCAACAATAAAATTGTGATATATCTTTCTGTTTTTATTGTAATAAATGTGCTGGCCGGACTGGTGTCAGAAAATAGCAAGGCGGGTGCTTTGCAATACCTTTTTCCCACGGTTTTTTCTTTTTGTATATTGGCTTTTATCTTTTCTGCCGACATCGGCCGCTACCGTCTATCCGCCTTTACTTCGGTGCTGGAACTCCTTAAATCCCGTAAGCAGGGAGGGGAGTAACGGTGGCTAAAGCGCACAACAAGAACCATGCCACCACCCTGCGGCTGGATGACGGCGCATTGGGGCGTCTGCAGCGCATGGTGGCTGAGAATCCCTTCTACAACCCCTCGCATGTGATGCGTGGCGCCCTGCTGGCACTCAGTCGGTTGACCTACAGCGAGCGGGAAGCCTGCATTCTGGACGCGGCGAAGGGAGGCGTTGATGAGCTTTAACGCTAAGGACATGACGCAGGGCGGGCAGATCGCCTTTATGCGTCTGCGGATGTTTGCCCAGATTGGTAACCTGATCTTCTACGGCCTGTTTATCGCCTTTCTTATCGTGGCGGTCAACGTCCTACTGTGGCGCATTTCGATGCAGAACCTCACCAACGGCCTGATTTACTGGTGGGTACGAATGCTCGACAGCTGGCCCAGCATTACGCCTTCCGAGTCGGTTTATCACCTCGACTACTACGGCAAGCAGCTGGTCTACACCGCCAGTCAGGTCTTGGCCGACCGCTATGTCGTCTATTGCGGGCAACTGGTCTGGCGTGAGGCCGTGTTTGCCGCCGGCGTGGGCGTGGCGGCTTGTGTGGTGGGCGGTATCGTCACCATTTGGGTGTTGGGACGCCAGGGTAAGCAGCAAAGCCAGGACGAAGTCACCGGGGGCCGCACGCTGACCGACAAGCCTGCCGACGTCGCCAAAATGCTCCGGCGCGACAACCGGGCGTCGGATATCCACATCGACGCGTTACCGTTGGTCAAAGACTCAGAAATCAAGAACATCCTGCTGCAGGGCAGCGTGGGGACAGGTAAATCGGTCACCATGCGCAAGCTGATGGACTATGCGCGGGCGCGCGGCGACATGGTGGTGGTGTACGACAAATCCTGTGACTTCATCAAGGACTACTATGATCCCAAAATCGACAAGGTGCTCAACCCGCTCGATGGTCGCTGCGTGTCCTGGGATCTGTGGTCGGAGTGCCTGACGCTGCAGGACTTTGAGAACGTAGCCGATATTCTTATTCCGATGAGCGGCAGCGAAGATCCGTTCTGGCAGGGGTCGGCACGCACTATCTTTGCGGAAGCGGCCAACCGCATGCGTAACGATCCGGATCGCAGCTACGCCAAGCTGCTCAATACGCTGCTGTCTATCGACCTGCCGCGACTGCGCGCCTATCTGGAAGGCACGCCGGCATCGAACCTGGTGGATGGCAAAATCGAGAAGACCGCCATCTCCATCCGTTCGGTGCTGACCAACTATGCCAAATCGATCCGCTACCTGCAGGGCATCGAGTCGCTGGGCGACACGTTCACTATCCGCGACTGGATGCGCGGCGTGCAGGACGGCGGCAAAAACGGCTGGCTGTTCCTGACCTCCAACGATGACAGCCACAAATCCCTCAAGCCGCTGATCTCCATGTGGCTGTCGGTGGCGTCGCACAGTTTGCTCTCGATGGGCGTCAACCTTAATCGCCGGGTGTGGATTTTTGCCGACGAACTGCCGACGCTGCACAAGCTGCCGGATCTGGTCTCTCTTATCCCGGTGACACGCAAGTTCGGCGGGTGTTTCGTGCTGGGTATCCAGTCGTATGCCCAGCTGCAGGACATTTATGGCGTCAAGTCGGCCGCTTCCCTGATTCAGGTTCTCAACACCCGATTCTTCTTCCGCTCTCCCGATAAGGAAACCGCAGAGTTCGCCGCCGGTGAAATCGGCGAGAAGGAGCAGAAAAAAGCCTCCGAACAATACTCCTACGGCGCTGACCCGGTCAGAGACGGGGTGTCGTTGGGTAAGGACAAAGAGCGCGAAGGGTTGGTGAGCTACAGCGATATTCAGTCATTGCCCGATCTGTGTTGTTACATCACGCTGCCGGGACCTTATCCGGCGATAAAAATGAAGCTCAAGTTCCAAAAGCGCAACCAGAAGGCCCCACCATTTATCGAGCGTAAGCTCGACCTAGAGGCAGATAACCGTCTGGAGACAGCGCTGGATGGACGTGAACTGGTGCTCGGCAATGTTAGTGCACTCTTCGCGCCGCTGGAAGAGAGCCATCAGATCGTGACAGCACCGGAGACCGCCAGGATAACGGACAAAGGCGATAAGAAGCCTGTAACCGGGCAAGCTGACAGCGACAAACCGGCGATATCGACTGCGGCCAACACGACGGGTGCCGCCACTTCAGGCGGCGGTACAGAACAGGAACTCAAGCCCAGGGTGGAAGAGGCCGAGCAGTTGCCGCCGGGGATCAGTGGCGACGGCGAAGTGGTGGACATCGCACAGTATGAAGCCTGGCAGGCGCAGCAGCAGGCCATGGGGCAGCAAGCCATGCAGCGCCGGGAAGAGACCAATATCAATATCGACAGGCACCGCCGCGAGCTGGCTGAAGTTCATCATGGGGACAGCGAACCGGGAGATGAATTCTGATGATGAGCATTGGCCAGGTCGGCCCCGCCGGTAAAGCCGGCGACTACTACACCCATCAGGACAACTACTACGTGCTGGGCAGCATGGACGAACGCTGGGTGGGCCAGGGCGCGGAAGCCCTGGGCCTGTCTGGCAAGGTGGACGTTAAAGATTTCGTAGCCGTGCTGGAAGGCAAGTTGCCGGACGGCAGCGACCTGACCCGCATGGTCGGTGGCGAGAATAAACACCGCCCCGGCTATGATCTGACGTTCTCGGCGCCCAAAAGCGTTTCCATCATGGCGATGTTGGGCGGCGATAAACGCCTTATTGCCGCGCATAACCACGCGGTAGAAGTCGCGGTGCGGGAGGTCGAGAAACTGGCCTCAACCCGCAGCATGACCGAGGGTGTCTCCGAGACCAGGCTGACCGGCAACCTGGTGGTGGCGCTGTTTAACCACGATACCTCACGCGACCTTGACCCACAGATGCACACCCATGCAGTGGTGGCCAACGTCACGCAGCATGACGGGAAATGGCAGACGCTGTCCTCCGATACGGTCGGCAAGACCGGGTTTATCGAGAGCGTGTATGCCAATCAGGTGGCTTTCGGGCAGATATACCGCCATGTGCTGCGTCAGGATACGGAAGCCATGGGGTATCAAACCGAGAACGTCGGCCCGCACGGCATGTGGGAGTTTAAAGGTATGGAGAACGTGATTGACGTGTTTTCCAAACGCAACCACGCCATCGACGCCGCCGCCGGCCCTGATGCTTCGCTCAAGTCACGGGATATGGCAACCCTCGATACCCGCAAGGCCAAGGTCGCCAGCGACCCGGCCGCCTTGGCGGTCGAATGGCTTCAGGAAATGAAGTCCGCCGGCTTTGATGCCAAAGCCTATCTGGCCGAGGCGCAGTCTCGCACGATGATGACGCCGTCCCCGACGCCGCTGGAAGCGGGGGGGGACGCGCTTGTCGACCAGGCGGTGGGACAAGCCATCTCGGCGCTGTCTGACCGGCAGGTCAACTTCACGCACAACCAGGTGGCCAACAAGGCCATCAGCTATCTCTCCGGGGAGCCGGGCATGCTGGACGCGGTACGCGACGGCATCGACCGCGCCATCGAGCGCGAGCAGCTTATTCCGCTCGACAAGGAGAAAGGCGTATTTACCTCCGATATTCATCTGCTCGATGAGCTGAGCGTGGCGCAGCTCAGCCGCACGCACCTTGACGAGAGTGCGGTGGTGATAGGCGCGCCAAAGTCTGACCCGCGCACCGGCAGCATGCCAACCTACAGCGATGCCGTGCAGCAGCTGGCGCAGCATGCGCCGGCGATGGCGGTGTTGTCAGGCATTGGGGGCGTATCGGTAAATCGTTCCCGCGTGGCGGAAGTGGTGGAGCTGGCACGCGAGCAGGGCCGCGACGCCACCGTGTTGACCGTTGACCGGCAGTCACAGCAGTATCTGCAGCAAAGCGTCCATCTTGATGAAGGCCGCGTGGTGACGCGCGCCGCGCTCGGCAGCGAGGCGCTGTTTGCGCCGAACAGCACGCTGGTCGTTGATCAGGCGGAAAAACTGACGCTCAAGGAGACCGTGGCGCTGCTGGATGGCGCGGTGCGTAACAACGTCCAGCTGGTGCTGATGGATACCGAAAAGCGCAAGGGGACGGGCAATGCCCTTGCCGTCATGAAAGAGGCCGGTGTACCGCGCTATCAGTTCAGTGGCCGTCAGGCGGTGCCGGCGGAGGTGGTGAGCGAGCCGGACAAGGCGCAACGCTTCGGCCAGCTGGCCAAAGGCGTGGCGCAGGCATTGGTTGAAGACCGGCCGGCGGTCGCGCAGGTAAACGGCCCGGCCGACCAGCGGATGTTGACGGCCATGATACGCGACGAGCTGAAAGATACCGGGCTGCTGGGACGGGAAGAGACCACCGTGACGACGCTGACACCGGTATGGCTGGACAGCAAAAATCGGGGCGCCATCGATACCTACCGGGAAGGCATGGTGATGGAACGCTGGGATGCGGAGAGCCGGAAGCGCGAGCGGTTCGTTATCGACCGGGTCGGTTCGCAAACGCGCAACCTGGTGTTGCGTAACGCCGAGGGTGAAAAACAGCGGCTTGCCGTCAAAGAGGTGGACAAGGACTGGTCGTTGTTCCGGGCCGGTACGATGGGTGTTGCCGCCGGCGAACGCCTGCGGGTGCTGGGTCAGGAAGGACGGGGCAAGGATGCGCTGAAGGCAGGCACGGCGCTGACGGTTGTTCGTGCCGGCGCCAGCGAGCTGCAGGTGCGCGTGGCCGGCGAGCCGGATGCGACGCAGAAGCCGGCGGACCGAGCGCTTGCGGTCGGCAGCGATGTTTTCAGCGCCGTCAAGGTGGCGCCGGCGTATGTGGAAAGCCTCGGCGCCTCGGTGAGCAGTACGGCGGCGGTCTATGCCGCAGTGAAGAAAAACGAGCTCAACAGCGCCACGCTGGGTGGCATTGCGCGCAGCGGCGGGCACATCACCCTGTATTCAGCGCTCGATGCGCGCAAGACGCAGGAGAAAGTCGCTCAGCACCCGGCGTACCGTCTGGCGGGCGAACAGGTCAAACAACTGGCCGGTGAGGAGGGGCTTGATGCCGCGATCTCCGGGCAAAAATCGGGGCTGTTTACTCCGGCGCAGCAGGCCATTCATCTGGCCATTCCGACGCTGGAAGGGGATAGCGTCGCGTTTGGTCAGGCCAAACTGCTCGCCGGCAGTCTCGATTTTGCGGCCAAAGGCGTGTCGATGGAGGCCATCCAGACGGAAATCGAGGCGCAGGTTAAACGTGGGGAGCTGCTGAAAGTGGATGTCGCGCCCGGCGTCGGGGCGGATTTGCTGGTCTCGCGAGCCAGCTTCGAGGCGGAGAAAAGCATTATTCGTCTGATCGCTGACGGCAAAGACAGTATGCCGGCGCTGATGAGTGGAACGGCGAGAAATCAACTGGCATCAATTCAAAGCTCGCTTACACAGGGGCAGAAAGAGAGTGTTGACCTCATTCTCGGTACGACCGACCGGTTTGTGGCCATCCAGGGCTATTCCGGTGTGGGGAAAACCACTCAGTTCAAGGCGGTGCTCGCCGGGATAGAGCAGCTGCCTGAAAGCGAGCGGCCCCGCGTGGTCGGGCTGGCGCCGACGCACCGCGCAGTGGGTGAAATGCAGGCGGCCGGCGTCGATGCCCAAACCCTGGCATCGTTCCTGCACGATGAGGGGCTGAAGGTTGCTAGCGGAGAGAAACCGGACTACCGAAACACGCTGTTTGTGGTGGATGAGAGTTCGATGGTGGGCAACAGCGACATGGCGCGCGCCTACGCGTTGATTGCCGAGAGCAACGGCCGTGCGGTGATGAGCGGTGACGAAGCCCAGTTGGAAGCGATTGCGCCGGGCGCGCCGTTCCGGCTGGCGCAGGGGCGCAGCGCCATCGATATGGCGGTCATGAAAGAGATTGTGCGCCAGACCCCCGAGCTGAAGCCGGCGGTGTACAAGATGATTGAAAACGATGTGCCTGGTGCGTTGGACGTGGTGCGCACGGTGGCGCCGGCCAACGTCCCTCGACAAGCCAATGCCTGGGTGCCGGCAAAGTCGGTGATGGAACTTGCAGTAGATATTCCAGATATTCATGACGCGATTGTCAGCGATTACCTGGGGCGTACCGAGGCAGCCCGGCAGGATACGTTGATTATCACGCATCTCAATGCCGATCGGCACATCATCAATGCCGGCATTCACGGCGAGCGTAAGGCGGCCGGAGAGCTGAAGGGCGAGTCCGTCAGTCTACCTGTCCTGGAAACCGCCAATATTCGCGACGGCGAGCTGCGCAAGCTGGACACCTGGGCGCGTCACCGGGACGCCGTCGTCCTGCTGGATAACACCTACTACCGCATGGCTGACATCGACAGTCAGTCCCGTACCGTCAGCCTGCAGGACAGCGAGGGCAATACCCGGCAGTTTTCCCCGGCCAGTGCGGTGCGTGAAGGCGTCACGCTGTACAACCCGCGCACCATCGAGGTGAACGTGGGCGACCGCATGCGCTTCTCCAAGTCGGACGTCGAGCGCGGGCATGTGGCCAACAGCGTCTGGACGGTAGAGGCGATAAAAGGTGACATGGTCACGCTCTCCGATGGACAACAGACCCGTACCGTCAATCCCCGCGAGCAGCAACAAGACCGGCACGTCGATTTGGCCTATGCCATCACCGCCCACGGTGCCCAGGGGGCCAGCGAACGTTTTGCCATCACGCTCGAGGGGGTGGAAGGCGGGCGTGAGCCGCTGGTCAACCGGGCGTCGGCCTATGTGGCGCTCTCGCGCGCCAAGGAGCACGTGCAGGTGTATACCGACAACGAAGCCGGGTGGCTGAATGCTATCGGCAAGGCGAAGGTGCGCACCACGGCCCATGATGCAGTGCTGGGGATGGCGCCGGGCAGCCAGAAAGCGGCCGTCGACCTCTACGGCAAGGCCGAACCTTTGGCAGGTAACGCGCTGGGACGCGCGGTGCTGCGCGGTAGCCAACTTGCCGGCGACACGCTGGCGCACTATGTGTCTCCGGGTAAGAAGTATCCGCAGCCCCACGCCATGCTGCCGATGTATGACGCCAACGGCAAACCGGCCGGCGCTTGGCTGGCGCCTCTAGCGGACACTCAGGGGAAAAGCGTCGGGGGACTGCCGACGCAGGGGCGAGTGTTCGGCAGTGACAGCGCGCAGTTCGTGGCGCTGCAGGGGAGCCGCAACAACGAGACCAGGCTGGCCGGGACGATGCAGGATGGTATCCGGCTGGCGGCACGCTATCCCGACAGTGGCGTGGTGGTACGCCTGCAGGGTGACGACGTGCCGTTCAACCCCCAGGCGATGACCGGTGGCAGGGTGTGGGTGAATGACGAGACGCTCAAGGCCACTGCACGGGAGAGCGGCGCGTCCGACAATGTCATTAAATTGCCGGAGAGCCCGGAAGAACGCCAGCAGCGTGAACTGCAGACGCAGGCCGACAAACTGGGCCGTGAACCGAACGCCCCTGACCCGCAACGGCTGGCCGGGCTTAACGATGAGCAGCTGCGTGCGTTGCTTGCGCGCGGCGAACTGCGCGCTGAGGACGTGAAAGACCGTCTGCCGGAGGCGGTCATGCGGGAGGTGATGGGGCAGGATGTGGCACAGCGGGTTGATGCCGCTGTCCGCCAGGTGGCGCGCGAGCCGGTATCGACTCGCAGCCGGCTGCAGCAGGATGAACAGAACCTGGTGCGGGATACCCATGCGGAGCGGGAACTGAACAAAGAGAAAACCCTGGGCGGCGACTGACGCGCTGCGCTTGCCCAACGCCGCGCGGGACAGGTGACGAGCCCCTGCCCCGCACGGCATTACCAAAAGGAAGAACGGATGAACACAACCCAAAACGTATCAACGACGCAGGGCGTCTTGTTAAACGCAGCGGTCTTGCTGTCCGGGGCCGCGGCGCTCTGGGGATATGTGCAGTGGGACGTGCTGAGCGATCAGCCGCTGTATTGGCGCAATGCGCTCGTCCCGTTGCCGCTGTTGGTCTACATGGGCATGAAGCACCTGCAGGCGCGGCTTAACAGGGCGGACGAGCATGAATAAGACGCGGCGACTCCCTGCCCGCGTGTTTGGCGTTGCCGCCCTGGTGCTCAGCGGCTGGCTGCCGGCATCGCCCCTGTTGGCGACGCCGGCGGTACAGGTGGGGTTTTCGCCGGAAGGGACGGCGCAGCAGCTGGTACTGAGCGTTATCGGCGAAGCGCGGCGCGATATTCGCCTGATGGGGTACGCCTTTACTTCGCCGGAAGTGGCGCGGGCGCTGATTGCGGCGCACCGGCGTGGGGTGGCCGTCGGGGTGGTGGTCGATGCGAAGGCCAACCAGAACGGCGCCGGCCGGGCGGCACTGAACCTACTGGCTAACGCCGGCGTGAACGTCAGGACGGTGAACAGCTATAAAATTTTGCACGACAAGGTGATCGTCGTGGATGGCGTGACGACAGAAACGGGAAGCTTTAATTTCAGCCGATCGGCACATCGCGCCAACTCAGAAAATGTGGTGGTGCTGCGCGACATGCCGGAAGTGGCCAAACAGTACCTGGCTCACTGGCAATCCCGTTGGGCGCAGGGCCAGGACTGGCCGTCGACTTACTAAGAAAGGAAATCGGATGGCAATGTTCGATCCGCACAGCGGAAAACTACAGCAGGTACGCGAGGTAGTGCGCTTCACCCCCCTGCAGCAGGACGTACTGAAATTTTTGGCATTGGTGTTGATGGTTGTCGATCACGCCAACCGCGCGCTGGGGCTAAATGAGCCGGTTCTGCTGCTGCTGGGGCGGGGAGCATTTCCGCTGTTCGCCTTGCTGTGGGGGTACAACCTGGCGTCGCGGCCTGTCCGGCAGACGCAGGCGACTCGGCTGTGGATATGGGCTGTGGTTGCGCAGCCGGGCTATTGGCTGGTGATGCGTCATGACGGGCTGGCATTTACCGATCCGAATATTTTGTTCCTGTTCGCTGCCGTGACACAGGCGCTGGCCGTGGCGTCGTTGCCGATGCGCAAGGGCGCACCTAACCCGGTATTGGCCGGCGGCGTTTTGCTGGCGCTGTGGTGGGCGTATGGCGCCACAGACGGCAGTTACGGTACTGCCGGCGTTCTGTTGCTGTTGGCCAGTTATGGGCTGTGCGTTTCCCTGCCGGGGTACGTGACGGCCGTCTGGCCGGTGCGCGGGCTGGCGATCGTGGCCTGGCCGCTCTTGGTGCTGATGCTCAATGCCGAGCTGGGCGGCACGATGATGCTGGCCGGCCTGCTGCTGCCGGCAGTGCTCATCCTGGGGACGCTGCCTCTGGCGACGCCGTTCAATCAACGGCGACTGTTGCAGCGGGGGTTTTTCTTGTACGGCTATGTAGGGCACTTGTTGTTGCTGGCGTTGCTCGCCTGGTTGGTTCGTTAAGACGGTAAAAAAATCGATGATGCAGATCTCAGTATGTAGGGCAATATCCGCCAATATCATATGTTCTGGACAGAAAAGATCGCTTTGCAGCTGCTAAGCCAAGGTTTTTGTAGTAGTCTCTGCTAAATGATCCTTTTTAGATCCTTGGGGAGGCTGAAATGACACAAGCCGCAAGCGTAGTAACTTCCTCATCGAGAACGAAACGTTCCTATCGTAAGGGGAGTCCGTTGAGCGCCGCTGAACGGCAGCAAATCTCTCTGGAACGGAAGAAAAGCACACACAAAGAAGTCCGTGTTTTTGTTAGAGACTCACTCAAGCATCAACTTCAAAGTATGTGTGAACGAGAAGGTATTACACAGGCCGAAATGATTGAGCGATTGATTGAAATGGAGTCGACAAGACACATTTGAAATGCAACGACATCACATTCTTGATCGTTGTAGCCGTGAGTGCTAGATTACTGATCGTTTAGCAGAATTTTTGGTTGGCCACGCCGCAAGGTGGCAGGGAAGTGGGTCTGGAGGTTGTTACCAGAACACTGAAAAGCAAAAACCCCGATAATCTTCTCTATCTTGGCGGACGGGAAAGATTAACGGGGCTCACTTAAAACTGTATAGAAGCGTTGCTCTATGCAGGGAGTATAGTTTTATGCCTTTTAAAGGTCAACTCCTTCGGCGCAACATAAGCGCAGGGCTACTTGAATAGCCAATTTGCGAATGTTGAGCACCACATCAATGAATCCCGTGGCTCCCGGCGTGGCGAGGCTAATGCGCTTCGGCGTGGGCAACAAAAAATTCATCGGCGCTATACGCCAAACCTATGCTGCCGGGTGCCGAAAGGCATGGCGAGCAAAGTTGTTGCTCGCATGAGTAGTCACGACTGGCGGCGTAATGATGATCTGATCGAGCTGCGCCGGCAGGGCTACATCCCCTATACCCAACGCAATAACCCAGACTATCGTCCCAAACCGATGCGTATTGCCGCGCGGTCGGAGAGCCGTGAGGCGCTGACAGTGCTTTCCCTCGTGCTGGGGGCAAACTGCGACTATAACCCGGACAGCGACTACCCGTTCGAGATCATGCTGCCGTTCGAGGACGTGGCCAAAGCCATGGGAGTGCTGCACGTCTACGAAAGTGGCCGAAAGGCTTATGACGTGGCGTTGCATGCGCTGTCGGTGCTCGAGCAGCTGGACTATCTCATCGTGTCGCGCGGGCAGGATACTGACACTGGTCAGAACAAGCCGCTGCGCATCTGGCTGACGGAGAACTTCTTCACCAGCCGCGGCATCCAAGTGGACGAAATTCGCCAGTGGCTGAACCAATACCGGCTGTGGGCGATTAAAAACGGCCTGACTGAAACGCTCAGGCAAAAATACGAGCGCCACCTGGTTCGCATCGCGCATCTGGGGATCGACATCGAGCGCAAGCACTCGCTGAAGAACCGGCTGAAAAAGATCCGGCGGTGGGTGGTGAGTCCCGACCTGCAAAACCTTAAGCGCGGCGCGGAACAGGCGATTGGCAATGAACTGGCCAGGCGGCAGCAGAACGAGCAGCGATTGGATACGCTGCTGGATGACACCGCCGCCGGCATCAAAAAGCTGGCCGCAGCCCGTCGCCAGAAGCAGAACGGCTTTTATCAGGCCTGGGTGCAGTGGACGATGGGCAGCTCGCCGCTGAAGGCGATGGAGCTGGAAAATACGCTCAAACGTGAACAGCCTGGACTGCTGAACAGCGATCCAGAGGCATTCTACCGGCTGCTGCTGGAGCGTGCTGGCGCCATTCCAACCTAATTTTCCGAACATAGCTTGCTTTACCCTGCCTGACCTGCGGGGGTTTTGTGCTGCCAGTTTCCCACCGCTGATGCCTGGTTGGCTATTGATCCGGCATGTTTCGGCAGAGGCCGGCATGATTTTCGCGACCGCCGACGTCGATCGGGGATGCAGACAATAGCGCTCGACGAGGAATAACCCTTTAACTTCGACATTAACTTCGTAATGTGCATTAACTTCGAAAAGGTACTCAGTAATATGCTTAATTTCGAAGGTTGTTTCTGAACAAACTAAGCCCTTTTAAAAGGGAGTAACTCAGCGCACCGGCTTACGCCGTTGCCGTTGAGTACCTCCCTCACTTCGCTCGGGCAAAAAAACAACATCACCCTTAACATCCCAATCTTACTCGGCAAAACCTGAAGTAGCTCCTGCAGCAACAGCTGCAGGCAAAAAACTCTGCACCCAAGCAAGAATCGTGAAAATTTATCAGCAAACCGAGCTCACCAACCTCAGCCCCACAATCCTCCTCACCATCGCTGAAAAGCGCCGCCGCCCCGGCCCAAAGGGCCGGAACAGAGTCGCTTTTAATAATGAATGTTATAACCAGAAATTAAGTGGCTTTCAGATTTCTTGCTGAGCGTACTGAGTACACGCCCGTAAGCGGCCCTTCGGCCCGCTAACGCGGAGATACGCCCCGACGGCGGCTACGCCTTGTCGTGACCACTCCGACGGCGCACACAAAGACATACGTCGCATTTAGCAGTATTGGTCTAGCAGGGCGAGGGGTGGGATAGGCGATACCTATCAGGCCTGGGCGGCTTCGCCGCGTCTCCGGCGACCCTGACCTAATGGCGTTCTCCTGCCGCTCAGCTGTCGCCTCCATGCGCTAACGCGCATACAGGGGCGATGTTGTGAGGACAATGGAACAACACGGGCTAATCGCTGTAACGGGCACGGCAGACACATCATTCAGCCGCATGATCCAGGCCGGCGACAGCTGTTGTCGCCTCCATGCATCGGCGCGCATAAACCTTGCACTTAGAAAGTTATGCCAGTTTGGCAACAGGGATATCCTGAAGTCGTGTTGTGTAGCGTGGTGACAACATTTCTCGGCGCATTGTCCAGGCTGTATTTGTACCCTGGCCGGCAAACCAGACTTTCCCCAACCCGGATTGGTTTATGCCATCGATGACCTTCATCAGTTGTTCACTACCGGCGCGCGGCGGCCGCTCGTCGAATAAATCGATCTGGCCAGGTTTGTCGCAGAAGTCGTTAAGCATAATGCCCGCTTTCTGATACCGAAACCCGTCACGCCAGATCGCATCGAGGGCTTTTACTGCTGCTGCAACAATGTCGCGGGTGTCTTGTGTGGCCAGCATGAGCTGCACGCTGTGGCTGTTGGCGTAATAAGGCTCATGAGGCGCAAAGGGGCTGGTTCGCGCAAACACCGAAACGTGCCGGCAGTATTGCCGCTCTCGGCGCAATTTCTCGGAAGCGCGCTCTGCGTATTGGCACACCGCCTGGCGCATGTCCTGCAGCTGCGTGACGCGCTGGCCAAATGACCGGCTGACGATGATCTGCTGCTTTGCCGGCAGCGCATCGATCGATATACACGGCACACCGTTCAGTTCACGCACGGTGCGCTCGAGCACAACCCCGAACGTCCTGCGTATCAACGCCTGATTGCTGTCGGCAAGCTGCAGTGCAGTCGTGATCCCCATCGCTGCCAGCTTTTTGGTCAACTGGCGCCCACATCCCCAAATTTCGCTGACCGGCAGTAACGCCATCAACCGTCGTTGTCTATCCCGGTTTGTCAGATCAACGACGCCGCCGGTAGCCGGCCAGGTTTTAGCGGCGTGATTGGCGAGTTTGGCCAGGGTCATTGTCTGAGCAATGCCGATCCCGCAGGTGAGCCCGGGTTGCTGAAGCACCGTATCACGGACTCGGCGCCCGTAGTCTTCGAATTACTCTGTGGCATCGATGCCGGCAACGTGAAGAAATGCCTCGTCGATGCTATAGATCGTCATCGCCGGCGCGAGGGATTCTAAAATCGTCATGCAGCGTGCCGACATGTCGCCGTACAAGGCATAGTTGCTTGAGAAGACAGTTACGTTCTGATTTTTAATGATTTCTCTGGCCTGAAAAAACGGCATGCCACGTTTCAGGCCGAGCTTTTTTCCCTCGCGGTTGATTGCCACCAGGGCGCCGTCGTTGTTCGAAAGAACAGCCACTGGACGCCCTTTAAGATCCGGACGGAAAACCTGTTCGCAGGCGCAGTACATCGAATTGACGTCAGCCAAGAGAAACATGGTCACCTCACGAACGAGTGCAGGGCATGGATCACTACCCCGAAAATTTCCAGCGTTTCGGGATAAATAGGACTGTAGGCGGGATTCATCGGCGCCAGGCAAACCCTGGGCGTAAGCAGCAGCCGCTTGACGGTAAACTCACCGTCGACCGCGGCGATCACGATGCTGCCATGCATGGGTTTTTCAGCCCGATCTACGATCAGCAAATCTCCTGACAGTATGCCGCCATCGCTCATTGACTCACCCGTTGCGCGGATGAAATACGTGGCGGCCGGGTGTCTAATAAAATCATTTAAATCAATGGATTGTTCTATGTAATCGTCGGCAGGGCTGGGGAAACCTGCCGGGCATGGTGTCCCGTATAGCGGGAGTTGGATGGGTTGGTCTGGCGAAAAAAAGTACAATTCTCTGGCGTTCATAATAGGCATAATTTATCTGTATATATACAGCAAGTCATAAACGAAACGTGCGCACACGCAAGCCTGAAACCGGGTCTCGTAGCGCGATCCGACGTAATATAATAATTTTCTGAGTGATTTTTTCTGCAGCTTTTGACGTTCTTCATGTGTTTTTGCACACATGATATCCACCAAAACTGTGGATAACGCGCAGCTCAGACCGTTGGTGCCTCGATGGCCAGGATGAGTGAGGGATTGTCATTGCGAACGGCGCCCACCGCCGGCGAGACCGGTTGCCAGGTGAAATCCTCCGCTTGCAGGCTGTACAGGGGTCCGCTTGGAAAACGGAAAATATCCTACGCTAAGCCTGTTTTTTATACAGACCGCTGTCTACTGAGCGTAACGAACGGTATTTCCCCTGTCCCAGCTTGAGGTTTGTTCGCCATACGTAATCTCCGCTCAGGTTGATGTGTTCCCATCCCAGAGGGGACAGATGAGAAATCAGCTGGTCATTGAATGGGATCCCTTTTCGCTTCAGAGAATCTATGGCTCTTTCTATATATACCGTATTCCAGAGTGAGATCGCCGTAGTCAGCAAGGTGAGCCCCGCTTGCGGTTGGCCAAAAAACCGCAGTACTGCACCATCTTAAAATGCCGTGCCGGAATATGGCTGACGTAGCGCTGCAGCATTTCCTCCTGGCTGATTTTCTGGCGTTTGTGCTGCTGCGTTTGGTGATGATGGACCACGGTGCCGTCACGGCAATAACGGAGCTGAGAGGCTGCCACTGGTGGGCGCTTCAGAAAACGGCCGAGGTATTTCACGCTTCGCCAGGCTCCGCGGGTCTTTTTGGCGAAGTGCACTTTCCAGCAACGACGGTATTGTACATGAAGGTAGAGATGCTGGGAGCAATACCATTTATGATATGAATTACAATATTTTTAGCATTGGAATGAGGTGATAGCCTGTCACTAAAATGAAATCACCTGCCCGAAATGGCGCATAAACAAATATGGTGATCTATCTATGAGTAAGGCTATTGCAAAAATACAGGACGCCAATGCACGGCGTGGTGGTGATGTGCTTTTGGAAGTGTTGGAGAGTGAAGGGGTTGAATATGTGTTCGGAAATCCCGGTACAACCGAACTACCGTTCATGGATGCGCTGTTAAGAAAACCTGCAATTAAGTATGTGTTAGCGCTACAGGAGGCCAGTGCAGTAGCAATGGCGGACGGCTACGCACAAGCAGCGAAAAAGCCAGGTTTCCTTAATCTGCATACGGCGGGCGGCTTGGGGCATGGCATGGGCAATTTGCTAAACGCCAAATGTTCACAAACACCTTTGGTGGTAACTGCGGGACAACAGGATTTACGTCACACAACAACTGATCCATTATTGTTGGGCGATCTAGTCGGTATGGGTAAGACGTTTGCTAAATGGTCACAAGAAATCACACATGTTGATCAACTTCCGGTGTTGGTTCGTCGTGCTTTTCATGATTCTGACGCTGCTCCGAAAGGTTCCGTTTTTCTCTCTCTACCAATGGATGTAATGGAATCGCTCAGCACTATTGGGATTGGCACTCCCTCAACGATTGACCGCTCAGCTGTTGCCAGCTCGCTGCCTCTACTTGCCAGTAAATTAGCGGCATACACACCGGGAAAAATTGCCATTGTTGCCGGTGATGAGATCTATCAAAGTGGTGCGTCATGCGAAGTTGTCGCAGTGGCTGAAATGCTTGCCGCCGATGTTTACGGGTCTACTTGGCCTAATCGTATTCCTTATCCAACCGCGCATCCACTGTGGCGGGGCAACCTTTCTACAAAAGCTACGGAAATTGCTAAAGCGCTTAATCAGTACGATGCGATCTTTGCTCTCGGCGGTAAGTCGCTGATCACTATTTTGTACACGGAAGGTAGTGCGGTTCCCGAACATTGCAATGTGTATCAGCTTTCATCCGATGCGGGCGATTTGGGGCGCACTTACTCTAGTGATCTGTCGTTGGTAGGTGACATAAAATCATCGCTGGCGGCGTTGTTGCCAGAATTGGATAAAGCGACGGTGAATAATCGCACCGATTATAACACTCGATATGTGCAAGCTGCTGCAGAGTTTGCATTAAGCAAAGAAAACCTGTTAGAGCTAGTGAAAGAGCAACAATCAGCGGCGGTGATCACTCCGTTAGTGGCGGCATTCGAGGCTGCACGAGCTATCGGGCCTGATGTGACAATTGTTGACGAAGCAATCGCAACCTCTCAAGCTCTGCGTAAATCACTGTCGAGTGATAGGGCGGATCAATATGCATTCCTTCGTGGTGGCGGTTTGGGGTGGGGGATGCCTGCTGCAGTTGGTTATTCGCTTGGACTCGGTAAAGCACCGGTAGTGTGCTTTGTCGGCGACGGTGCGGCGATGTACTCCCCACAAGCGCTCTGGACGGCAGCGCACGAACATTTACCGGTAACGTTTATCGTGATGAATAACACAGAATATAATGTGCTTAAAAACTTTATGCGCTCACAGGAGGATTACACATCTGCTAAGACTGATCGATTCATCGCTATGGATCTTGTTAACCCTACTATTGATTATCAGGCGTTAGGCGCGTCTATGGGGCTGGCAACATGCAAAATTACCCGGGCCGGTGACATTGCCCCAGCAGTTGAGGCAGCATTAGCTTGTGGTCAGCCAAGTCTTATCGAAATTGTTATCAGCAAAGGCTGAATAGTCCCTTAATCTTGTTGTGCCGCTAGCAAATTATCTCGTATTGCCCGGCACATTTTCAAAAAGTGCTTTAGGCATGGATTTCGATTTTTATCAGACCACATTAATACATTCTGGATCTGGTTTGCATCCTCAATCTTTCTATAGATAACGCCTTTAATTTGTGCGTTTTCCATGCTTGCTGGTATAAGTGCAACGCCGAAACCGTATGCAACAAAGTTTACGATTGTTTGTTGCACTGAGACCTCCATTCCTATTTGTGGGCTAAAACCTGCCTTTAGGCATTGATGTAAAATGGTGTCGTAAAGCATGGGGGCCATCAATCGCGGTACGGTTATAAATCGATCTTTGTTTAATTCACTCAAGCTGAAATGTTCGGCTGTTGCTTGTGGGTGAGTTGTGGGCAAAGCAATTATCAATGGTTCTTGTAACAGTATCATTGTGTTAATTCCCGGTGTTGGTCTTTCCGCAAAACTGATCGCTGCATCTAATCGCCCATCCTGTAACGCAGTGTTAAGTTCGGTGGGGATCATTTCCTGAAACTGTAAAACTATGTCAGGTTGATTGGCCTGGTGTTTCATAGTTACGGGAGGGATAACGCTATACGATGCATACATAGTCGCGCCAAGTTTTAACAAACCTCGTTGCCCTGCGGCTACTGCCTGTACATTGTTGCAAGCCTGTTGCATTAAGTTTAATACGGCGCGGGCGTCGACTAAAAATTGCTCACCGGCAAGTGTTAAACGCATTCCTTTTGCGTTGCGAGTGAATAATGTTGTACCTAATATGCGCTCTAATTGAGCTATCTGTCGGCTTAGTGGGGGTTGAGATATATTCAGTTTTTCGGCAGCCCTACTCATATTTCCAATCTCTGCGACGATGCAAAAGCTGGCTAGCTGGTTAAGTGTTGGGGTCATTGTAGTGCCTCTCCTGAGGGCGAATGATATCGATTAAAAGTAGTGTGTATAATTAATTGAATTTAATGGCATAATTGTCAATTTTGGAGTTCATTCATGGCTAGGGGGCATTCATTATCCCGTTGTCAGTTTGCTCAAGCTTATCGTCATGGGCAGAATTTGAAAGGAAATCGCCGTGATTGTCACCGCATGATTCAGCTCATTTACGAATTAGAAGCCGGAAAGTCAGATGTTAAAGAAATAGCTTTCAGCGGGCTCGGCATTGTGATATCGCCAGGACATTGAAGGTTTGCATTAACATAGCCATCCGGACTTTAAAAAACTCTAGCACGGTTATCTCATGCTGATGTGACGCTCATCTGTAAACTCGAAGGACAGTAGCGTTTTGTTGGCAATAGAACCCAACTAAACTGGCTTGTGTTACGGATATAACATGAAAAACGATGGTGTACTAGCCTTCACACTTTTGGCTCTCGAACTGACAACATGTGTCGTGAGTTACTAGCTTGCGGACTTCCTTTAACATCAGCATTATAACCTATAATGATGATTAGGGGATAGTTATATCAGATAGATATCAAAGGATAATCATCTGACTGGCAAGTTCTTAACTCAACACATTGAACGTAATAATCTGATGCTAAAAACCCGTATCAAACGGTTGGCCCGCAGAACCCTCAGCTATTCATGCTCTGTTGAGTCTCATGAAAAGTTTATCTGTGTTTTCATAAAAAAACTCATGTTCTACAAATTGGATCCATCATTCTAGAGTTTAATGAACATAAAATTCCATTTATAACCAACTTGATTGTTGTTTTTGATATGTGACAATGGAAAAGTAGTGATACTAAAGATAATGTGCTGTTTTTTTGTCTTGGTGTGATGCTGGTCCCATTTCTTAAGGTTGAATTGTTAGCCTAAATTTAATTTAATTAGCTTATAAGCGTAAAGTAATAGGGTTGGAAGATGTTTTTTGTTACGCGATTATTGTGGGTTTGTCATGTTGAAATTTTTCCAGTCAGGCATAAGACATAAGAACTGTTTTTTGATATGAAGGTTGTAGATGTTTAAATGATATATGAAAGTGAATAATTGACCGTGTAGGTATGTTACTTAATAAAATTTAGCAAGGCAGCGCATAATATTTAGAAAGTAAAATAATATGAGTGTCTATATTTAGGTGAGGATACTGCTGATAAATATGTTGAGCTCTTAGATAAATAAGTTAGGAAGGGTAATGAGGTGTTTTTGACATAAATCATTTAGTGTGAATATATGTAATTTTTTCAATAATGCAATAAGTGAGTTTATTGCGAGCAGTGAAAATTAGCGTGTGAAATTGATGTTTATTAGTTGAAATCACAATAATGAAGAGTAAGTGCGTTTGTAAAATATAATGCAAGGGAGCGCTAATATTAAAATATGTGCAGAGAGTTTATATGATTATTAAGGTTATTCGGTTGAGTAGGTTGAATGGTTGATGTTTTATATGCCGTTATAATGCATTTTTAGTATAATGTGAGGTTTATTTTATGAATGGATTAAAAAAATTGCCCGTCCTATTTTTAATGATAACATCCATGGTTTATTTTAAAACTTCTTTTGCCGTTAGTCAAAATGCTCTATATCCGGGTTCTTTGTATTGTTATTTTATGAGCGGCAAGATGACGGTGAATGGCAGACAAGGCGTTGCTTCTGATAATAGCTATTATTATATTTCAGGAACAAAAACGCTAGCAAAATATGATAAGAATGGGATGCTGAAAAAATTAAATAAAACACCTTTTGTAGGAAGAGAAAAAATATTGAACCATTTAGGTGGGATCTCTATATTAGATGATAAAATTTATGCGGCTGCGGAGTGGTTTGATGAGCGCGAAGTTAAAAATCTAAAAATATCGATTTATGATGCTAATAATTTATATCATATAAAAGATATCCCTCTCGATTTATCATCCGGACAACGCGAAGGTTCTGCTGTTGCCATTGACGAAGATAATCACTCACTATGGGTTTCTTCTTGGCTTGATGATAAAGGAAAGAGCTATATCTATGAATATGACATTGATAGTGGGAGATATAAGCGAAAGGTTGAAATATTGCCTTATTTGAAATGGATTCAAGGTGTGAGTTACGTTGATGGTAAACTTTATATTACTGCTGATGACGGGGATGCTGATAAAAAACAGGCTGATGGTTTATATAGAATTGATTTGTCAAAAGCATCAGTTGCAACGGCTGTATTGGAAAGAAAATTTAGTGATTTTAATGATTTTGGAGAAATAGAAGGGGTGTTCATTAAAAATAATAATCTATTGGTACTTGCAAATCGCGGAATGAAAATAATTAATGGGATACCAAAAAAACCTTATCCTGGTTATAAAAAAGAAGTCAGCGAGGTTTATCTTTATAAGATGGGTGATATCTGTAAAAGAATAAAATAGTCATCATATCCATTGGTTAGGAGAGTAAATGTTTTTTGCGTCTCCTAGCCCCATGGAATGTTACACAAGATACATCGGCGAGAATTCAAGGTAAAACATTTAATAAGTTCCTGTTAAAAATTATGGACGACTAAGCCTCTCTTCCAGTGAAGATGTATCAGATTTCTAAGTACACAAATCCTTTTTTCTTAGTGATGTTGTGATCATAATCGTAAAAATAACCACAGCGTGCGCTGAAAATTCTTTTCTGCTGTTCAGTATTATATTCGATACTATTGTTTCAATACTTTATTGTAGATGCGAAACGTCCGATGAGCATAAAAATTTACATTTGAGCGGGGTACGCGTATATGTTAGTGCTTGAATGAGGTAGTTGGTTTATATTATTGCTTAATTCCTTTACTAGATGGAGCCCAATATCGCTATGTATGGCAGCTAATGGAGGATTAAAGCCGGGTGCCCGCAACGCTTGCGGCGCGCGGGAAAGCTGCGCCGCATACTCGGCGAGAACGCGCCCGCCCTGACGTTGCACCTCGGTCAGCGCCTGGCGTTCCTGCGCGGACAGCGCCGCGCCACCGCCTGCCAGATAGGTGTTGAGCTTTTCGCTGGTCAGCAACAGGCTGCGCGTCTGGTTAAAGATCAGTTGGATATGCCGGGTGAAGCTTTCATGGTTATCGTCCGCCAGCTGCCAGGTGGGCTCCAGCGTCACCCGGGCCACCACCGCTTCGCAGCCCTCGATCTTTTGCCAGATGCCGATGGCGTTGGTGTTCTCGCCGCTGAGGAAGCGCGACAGTTCCCGCAGCACGTTGGCAACCTGCTGCCGCAGTGACTCCCCTTCGTATTCCGGCCACAGCGTGGCGTGAATGAAGGTGGCGAACCCTACCCCCAGCACGATGCCGATCAGGCGATCGCGGATCTCGGTCAGCTCGGTGACCGGGCCGAAGCTTTCCAGCAGCGCCAGGGAAAAGGTGAACAGGATCTGTATCCCGGCATAGCTTATTTTCTCGGAGCCGGCGGCGATCCAGGCGGAGAGGGCGATCACCGGCAGCGTCAGCAGCAGCAAGCCGACGAGGCTGTCGAGGTGAGGCATGATCCACACCACCGAGATCAGCGCCAGCAGGCTGCCGATCGCCGCGCCGCCGAGACGCAGCCGCGCCCGCCGCTGCGTGGCGCCGAGGCTGGGCTGCGCCACGATCAGGCAGCTCAGCATGATGGTATGAATGCCGGACCAATCGACGGCGGTATAAAACACGTAGGCGACCAGCACGGTCAGCAGCGTTTTCAACGAAAACTGGATGTAAACCGGGTTGGTCAGGGCATCGGGGGTAAAGAAGGGCACTTTTGGCGGCGGCGCGGCCTGCAGGGCGTCGGCGTAGTCGTAGTCGCTGCGGTTGGCGTAGACCTGCAGGAGGCCGGCCATTTCATTGAGCGGCGCCGGCACCTGCGGATCGTCGCTGCCGGCGATCGCGACGGAAAATCGCAGCGCGCTGTCGTGGCTGATCGCGGTTTGCAGCGCGCGGCAGGCGGCGTCTATCTCTTGCGCCAACTGACGCGCGGCCGCACCGAAAGCCGGCGGCAGTTGGTAGGCCAGAATATTGAGCTGCAACACCAAGGTGATCAGCGCCAGATATCCGGGCTCGTTGGCGCGGCAGCGATCGCTGCGCATCACCGAAAAGCGCAGCAGCTTATGCAGCTCGGTGGCGTGCTGCGAGATGGCGCTCAGATCGCGCGTCTCGCCGCCGTTGGCCAACATAGCGCGGGTTTCGTCCAACACCGCGTTCATCCGGCCCTTTAGCTGTTTCAGCGGTTCGGCCGGCAGCAGCAGGGTATTGACGATCAGGGTGAGCAGGATGGCGTAGTTGATCGCCACCCATACCCACAGCACCAGCCGTATCACCACTTCCGCCTGCGGAGTGAGATCGACTAAGCTTTGTGCCTCAATAACTACCAGCGCCATCAGGAAAAACAGCACCCCGACCTTGGTCACCCGCATCAGGAACACGCTGAGGAAAAACAGCGCGCTGGAGAGCAGGATGCGTAGCATTGGGTAGTCGTAGGTGAACTTCAGCACCAGGATAGCGGCGCCGATTGCCAGCGTGGAGCTGACGAAAAACAGGATGCCTATCATGCGGGTGATCACAATATTGGACTGCGTGATAAAGAAGACAGCAATCAGCGACAGCGCCAGCCACGGTACCTGCAACGTCTGCGAGATCATGATGGCGATCGCGCTGGAGAGCAGGGTGCGGCTCATCAGGTTGATGCGGCTGTCCGAAGGGCGCAGCTCGTTAATTAGTTGAGACAGCCAGCCACGAGACATCGTTTTACTCTTCATGGCGCAGGTTCAGCTTGGCGACCGCCGAAGCGCCCACGCGAAACAGCGCCGGGTTGGGGGCCTCTACTACGATCTTGACCGGGAAGCGTTGCGAAACGTGCACCCAGTTGATGTTGCGCGCCACGTTGGGCAGCCCGCCCAGCACGGTGCCGCCGTCGTCGGGCTGCACGCCGTAGCTGATCGATTCCACCTTGCCGCTGAAGGTCTGGCCGGCGTCGCTCATTAAATACAGCGTGGCCGGCACGCCGGGATGCACGCCTTTCAGGTCGGTTTCGCGGAAGTTGGCGACCACGTACCAGCGGCGGGTGTCGATCAGCGTGAATACCGGCTTGGCGCTGGAGGCATACTGGCCGACGGTGGTTTTCAGGGAGGCGATGCGGCCGTCGAACGGTGCTCTCACCTCGGTGAACTCCAGGTTCAGTTTGGCGATGGCGATGTCGGCCTGTACTTCGGCGCGCTGCGCGACCAGGGCTTCGACGCCGCTGACGGCGGCTTCCGCCTGTTTCGCCTGCAGTAATGCGGCCTGCAGCTCCGCCTGCGCCGAGCGCTGGGAGGTGCGGGCGGTTTCCACTTCTTCCGCCGAAACGTAGTTCTTGCCGAGCAGCTTCTGCCGGCGGTTGAGGGTGTCGGTCGCCTGTGCCACCACTGCCTGCGAGCGTTTGACGATGGTGTTCATCGACTCGGCGTTGTACTGCTGTGCGTTGATCGAGCGCTGCGTCAGCTTGATCTGTTCATTCAACGTGATCAGGCGTGCTTCGCTGGCCGCTAGCGCGTCCTGGTAAGGGCGCGGATCAAGGCGGAACAGCAGATCGCCTTGCCGCACTTCCTGGTTGTCTCGGATCGGCATCTCGACGATGCGACCGTTCACCTCCGGCACTACGTCGATGGTGTCGGCATAGGCGTAGGCATCGTCGGTAGTGGGGGCGTTTTCCACCCGCCAGACGACGACGACGGCCACGATGAGCGTCAACGCCAGGATGATAAGTACCAGTAGTCTGCGCCGGTTTGGGATGTAGGATTGGGTCATAGCACTAGACTCAGTGGGGGAAGACCAGTAACCAGATCAGCATGGCGATCAGCGCGGTCAGCGCAGGATACGTCAGCAGTTGCGGCGCCAGCCAGGCGCGTTTTTCCTGGGTGCGCAGCAGCAGGTGGATCGCCACCATGCCCGCCACGCCGCCGTACAGGCAAAACAGCCAGTCGGGGAACGAAGCGCCGAACACCACTATAGCTGGTGCAGGCTTACACCCCATTGGTGTAACGAGAATGATCCCTGTCAGCAGGGCTTTGACTTGAGTCCGCATTCCGTTTTCTCCGTGTTGTTGGGGGCAGGGTAGTAAAAAGGTCGCAGGGCGGCCTTTAAATCATGCAAAAGTCGTGTGACGCTTAGCCGCGTTTGCCGGCTGCGATTTCCGCGTGGTGTTTCTTTTCGTTCAGCATGGTCAGCAGCAGCAGGATAACCGCCAGCACGCCGCCGCCGATCATCACCATGAAGCCGCCGTCCCAACCGAAGAAGTCTACGGTGTAGCCGACGATGGCGCTGGCCGCGACCGAGCCGCCCAGGTAGCCGAACAGGCCGGTGAAGCCCGCGGCGGTGCCGGCGGCTTTCTTCGGCGCCAGCTCCAGCGCGTGCAGGCCGATCAGCATTACCGGGCCGTAGATCAGGAAGCCGATGACCAGCATACAGATCATGTCTACGGTCGGGTTACCGGCCGGGTTCATCCAGAACACCACGGTGGCGATGGTCACCAGCGTCATGAAGAACACGCCGGTGGCGCCGCGGTTGCCTTTGAACACTTTGTCCGACATCCAGCCGCACAGCAGGGTGCCCGGGATACCGGCGTATTCGTACAGGAAGTAAGCCCAGGAAGACTTGTCCAGCGCGAAGTGCTTCACTTCTTTCAGGTAAGTCGGCGACCAGTCCAGAATGCCGTAACGCAGCAGGTAGACGAACACGTTGGCGACCGCGATGTACCACAGCAGCTTGTTCGGCAGGATGTACTGCATGAAGATCTGCTTGGCGGTCAGCTCTTCTTCGTCTTTTTCACTGTAGTCGTCCGGATAGTCGTTTTTGTACTCTTCAATCGGCGGCAGGCCGCAGGATTGCGGGGTGTCGCGCATCAGGGCGAAGGCGATCAGGGCCACCAGGATGGCGCCGAAGGCCGGCATGTACAGCGCCGCGTGCCAGTCGTTGAACCAAGCCATGCCCAGCAGGAACAGCAGCGGCGGCAGGCCGCCACCCACGTTGTGGGCGCAGTTCCAGATGGAAACGATGCCGCCGCGCTCTTTCTGCGACCACCAGTGCACCATGGTGCGGCCGCACGGCGGCCAACCCATGCCCTGGAACCAGCCGCACAGGAACAGCAGGACGAACATGATGGCGATGCTGGAGGTGGCCCACGGCACGAAGCCCATGAACAACATCACCGCCGCCGCCAGGATCAGGCCGGCAGGCAGGAACACTCGTGGGTTGGAACGGTCGGAGACCGAACCCATGATGAATTTGGAGAAGCCGTAGGCGATGGAGATGCCCGACAGCGCGAAGCCGAGGTCGCCGCGGCTGAAGCCTTGTTCGATCAGGTAAGGCATGGCCAGGGTGAAGTTCTTACGCACCAGATAGTAAGCGGCGTAACCGAAGAAGATCCCCAGGAAAATTTGCCAGCGCAGCTTACGGTAGAGCGGGTCTACCTTATCGCTCGGCACACGGGCGATGTGTGCGGCCGGCTTAAAAATACTGAACATAAGCGCCTCCAGCGACTTAAATTTTTTAGAAGATCTCTCCTTGCAAATTTACAACGCCTATGCAGTCTGTATCATTGATCTAAACGTGCGCTGAATATGCATTTTTAAAGTGAGTAAATCCTGATTAGGTAGTATTTTTGATGTAAAATATTAAATCCTTTACTTTGAAGAACATAAAACTATATATAAATTAAGCTCGCCACAAATAAATTGACGGTATTTTGTTTTGGTTCTTGTTACCAATTTGTGCGGAAAATAAAAAAAATAAAACTAGTAATCGCATTTTTTATGGTTTAAACTATTAAATAAACACCGCTATGCAGGATAAAACACTAAAAAAAACATAACAAAATAAATCTCTTTTTTATAAAAAACAAAAAAAACCGATAAACCTATCACTGGAATGTTGAATACCCTGTTAGATTCATAGTGTTCTGTCTGATTGGCATTGTTACGTTGGCGTGAGATGTGGGTCAGAATAAGCAGTGAAAAGTCGAAATCGCTCTACTATGGTCACAATTCCCTAGCGCCTGCCATCAGCCAGCGGTGCATTGATACTTCCGGCTCCAGATTAATCTTCTTGGCATCAAAAAGTTGCTGTTTGAGCTCTAGCCACGAGATGAACTGTTGCTTACGACAGGTTTGGCGGGGGTTTTTCTCAAAGGATCAAAGCGGCACTTTGCAAGCCAAGAGGCACGTTGATCGATGAGATGCACCTACTTAATTAGAGGTTTTACCCGCAATCATCCCTTATTTATTGTAATTATTGGCTGCTAGTAAAATACTGAGCCACCCGTATGACATCTTTTTCATCTAACGTACCGGAGTCGCTCAGCAAGGTAATCCAGGACTTGATGTAGGCGTACTTGGCGGAAGCCAGATCGCGCTGGGCGCTATAGAGCTGCTGTTCGGCGTTGAGCACGTCAACGTTGACACGTTGTCCGGCCAGCACGCTTTGCCGGGTCGCCGTCACCTGTGTAGTCGCCGATTGTACCGCCAGCTCATAGGCCGCCACCTTGGCACGGCTGCTGATGCACAGATTGTACTGCTTGCGCAGATCGTTGAGCGTGGTGCCTGTCTGTGCATCCATTTCATACATCGCCTGGCCATAGCGCGCTGCCGCCTGCCGGGTCGACGCCGAAACGCCGCCGCCGGAATAAATAGGTATGCTGACCTGCACACCGATGCTATTGGTGCGATATTTCTGGTTAACCGTGTTATCGCTGCTGGAGTCGTTTTCCGAATGCGAAGCATACAGCTGAACCTGCGGCATAAAGCCCGCACGATTCCTTTCGACGTCATACTTGGCGGCGTCCACGCCATGACGCGAGGCGGCCAGCACCGGGTTGTTCTCCAGCGCGATCTTTTGCCATTCTTCGAACTTGGACGGGATCAGCGGTGCCACCTTGAACTTGCCCGGCCGCAACACCTGCAATTCATCCAGCTGGTTCAGCGGCATGCCGATAATCACTTCCAGCTCGCGCTGGGCGGCGTCCAGCGCATCGCGCGCTTCGATGACCTGCGCTTCGGCCAGACTGTAGCGCGCCTGGGTTTCCGATACGTCGGTAATGGTGCCTTCACCGGCGCTCTTCAGGTGATCGTTCAAGGTCAGCTGTTCCTTGTAAGCCGCCTTTTGCGCTTCGGCCAACGCGATTTGATCCTTGGAATAGGCGACTTCGACATAGGCGTTAATCACCCTAACCGCGAGATCCAGCAACTTGCCGCGATAGCGCTCGTCCGACATCATCGTCTGTGCCACGCCGGCTTTGTAACGCGCGTACGCTTCATAGTCGAATAGCGGCTGCGTCAACGTGATCGAACTGGAATAACTGCGATATTGCTGCCGCCGTGTGACCTCCGAAACATTGCCGAAAAAGTCGCTCTGCGGGTATTTTTGCGTCTGCCAGTTACGCGGTGAATTCTGATAGTTCAACGACACCTTCGGCAGCAGCCCCGCCCTGCCGATGTTTTCGTTCTCATCTCCCGCTTCTTTCTCTTTTATAGCCGCCCGGAAAGTCGGGTCCTTCTCTAATGCCAGCGAATATGCGTCTAAAATCCCTATCGAATAAACCGGCGCAGATATCGCAAATAAAAGGGTGCCGATAACCAGACCGGCAGCCTGTCGTTTTGATTGAATCAAAATTATTCCTCGGTTAATGAAGTATGAGCGCGATCCAAAATAGGTTTAAACAGATAGCTCAGCAGCGAGCGCGACCCCGTTTTCACGAACACCTCGACCGGCATCCCCGGCTTGATGTCCTCGCCACTGAGCATCTTCATGCCCTCCGGCGAGACCGTGACCTGCATCTGGTAGTAAGGTTCACCGTTGGCTTTGTCGACCAGACGATCGGCGGAAACCAACGTGACCGTTCCCGGAATTTTCGGGGTTTTGTTTTGGTTGAAGGCAGTAAACATCAGATCCACCGGCAACCCGTTGTACACTTTATCGATCAGGTCGACTTTGAGGCGAGAATCCACCACCAATGTCGCCTGACTGGGTACAACGTCCATCAGGTGGTCACCCGCTCCCACGACGCCCCCCTGAGTGAAGATATTCAATCCGACCACGGTGCCATCCACCGGTGAAGTGATGGCGGTGTTGCCCAGATCGAAATCGGCCATTTGCAGCTTGTTGCGAAACTCGCTGGCGTCCATTTGGGTTTGCGCCAGTTGCGTCCTGACCTCGCGCTGATAGTCGGCGAAACGCTGGTCGATACGCTGCTGAGATTCCTGCAGCTGCTTTTGCAGCTGGCCAATCCGCCCGATGGTTTCATCGATGCTGCTGTTCACCTCGGCAAACTGACGCTGCACTTCCAGGTAGCGGTTGCGCGGCAGGTAGCCGTCCGCCGCCAGTTGCTTCATGCTGTTCATCTGCTCACGCAGGCTGGAAAGTTGGATCTGCTTGTTGGCGCGCGAATCCTGCAGGCCTTTCAACTGGAAGCGGATCCCATCCATCGACTGCTTATAGCCTTCAATTTCACTTTGCAGCCCCTGGCGGCGGGAGGCGAACAGTTGCGTTTGCAACGCGATGATTTCGGCCACGCGCGGCTGAGTTTTGATCTGGGCAAAAATAGGGGAAAAAGTGACCTTGCTCAGACCGTCGCGCTCGGCGAGTAAACGCCCTTCGGTGGCCAGCGTGGTGTAGTACTGGTCGCGCAGGGAGTCGACCTGCGCCTGTGCCTGCACCTGGCTCAACTGCACCAGGACTTCTCCGGCTTTCACCTTGTCGCCGTCTTTCACCATAATTTTTTTGATGATGCCGCTGGCCGGGGCCTGCACCGTTTTGCGGTTGCCGGAAACGGTTACCGATCCCGGCGATGCCACCCCTTTATCCAGAGGCGCGAACGCTGCCCAGGCCAAAAATCCGAACAGGCCAATTCCCACGACCAACCAGCCCATCCGGGTAAACCGCCGTTCATCCTGCGGGATCTCTTCAATATACGAGTCTTGCGGCTCGCCAATGTGCGTCGACATACCAACTCCTTTACACTGCGGACGGCAATAAAACCATCAGGCAATTCACGGCTTAATTAATTTGGGTTTTGCATATTGTTTTCATTCTACATGGAGCTCATCGCATGCGCCGCCTGCGAAGGCATCTGTGCTTTAGCTAAGGCTTGTAGCACCTGCTGTGTTGGACCAAACGCGTTGACGTTGCCATTCACCAACAGCAACAACTTGCTGGTCATCGACAGCAAATTGGTGCGATGGGTAATCAGCACCACCGTTTTATTACGTTGCTTGAGGAACATAATGGCCTGGTTCAACGCTTGCTCGCCCGCATCATCCAGGTTGGAGTTAGGCTCATCCAATACCACCAACGAAGGGTCGCCGTATAATGCGCGCGCCAGGCCGATACGCTGTTTCTGTCCACCGGACAACCCAGCGCCACCGTTGCCGAGCACCGAATCGTAGCCGTTAGGGAAACGCAGGATCAGTTCGTGCACACCGGCCAGCTTGGCGGCTTCAATGACTTTCTCTGAGTCAATATCGTTAAAGCGGGCGATATTCTCGGCGATAGTCCCGGCAAACAGCTCAATGTCCTGTGGCAGATAGCCGATATACGGCCCCAACTCATCCTTGTTCCACTGATAGATGTCGGCATTATCCAACCGAACAATCCCTTCGCTGACCGGCCAAATGCCGACCAGCAAACGCGCCAGCGTCGATTTCCCCGACGCGCTCGGGCCAATGATCCCCAGCACGTCACCGGGCTGGATGGCAAAACTCACGTTATGCAATACCGCATCGCCTTGGGATCCCGGCGGCGTGGCGGTGACGCCTTCTACGGCCAGCACCCCTTCCGGGCGCGGCAAGGACATGCCGGTACCCCGTTGCGGATGCGTTTCCAGCAGCTTGACCAACCGGCCATAAGAAAGCTTTGCCGCGCTGTAGCTCTTCCAGACGTTAATAACCTGCTCAATCGGCGCCAGGGTTCGCCCCATCAGAATGGAGCCGGCGATCATCATACCGGGCGTGATGTACCCATCGATCGCCAGCCAGCCCCCCAGACCCAGCACCAATGATTGCAGCGACATGCGCACGAACTTGGTAATCGACGTGACCCGCGATGCGCGTTCGCTGGCGATGCGCTGACTGTTCAAGAACCGCTGGTGCAGACCGAACCACCGGCGTTTCAGGTTAGGCAACATCCCCAAAGCTTCGATCACTTCGGCATTTCGCAGATTGGTGCTGGCCAGCGTACCGGATATAATCGACAGCTTGCTGGCCTCCGCCAGCGGCTTTTTCGATACCATTTCGTTGATCACCGCCAATGCGATCAGCAACAGCGCACCGACCAGGGCGAAAAGCCCCAACCAAGGATTAAACAGGAATATCACCAACAGATAGATCGGAAACCACGGCGCATCAAAGAAGGCGAACAGTGCGCTGCCAGTGAGGAATTGGCGCAGATTGGTCAAGTCGCTCAGCATCTGGCCGGCGTCGGAAGAACCGCTTTTCAGATTCGCCTCGTAGGCCGCAGTGTAGACTCGCGTGTTGAGCCGCATATCCAGCTGGCTGCCGATGCGGATCACCACCATGCTGCGCACGTATTCCAACAGCGACATCATGCCGAACATGCCCAGCATGATCAGCGTCAGCATCAACAGCGTGATCTCATTGCGAGAAGGAAGCACCCGGTCATAAACCTGGAGCATATAGATAGAAGGAACTAGCATTAATAAATTAATAAATGCGGTAAATATGCCAACAGTCCAAAAAACCTTGCTGCGAGTTCGTATAACATCTGCAATTTCATTATTAATGATTAAATGACGCAAAATAACACCTTGATTATGATGGCTGAAATCAGCTTAGTACACTTTATTTAATGGATATGAAAAAAGTAGTAATTGCCCAAGGACGAATAACTACATTCGCAGTATTGTAACTGAGAAAGATCACATGCATCACATTTAAGGATTTTTTTGAGTGGTAGCTATTAAGAAAGCCACGAACGGAACCTTCTGGGAAGGATGTGATCTTTATATTTTACAATATAGTAATAGTGTGAGCTGGCCCCTATTTTTATCAAAGCATTACGCCTGTGGCTGTAGATCGTTTTTTTTGCTACATTTAATTTTTTTGATAAATCATATATAGAGCAACCATTAAGAAGTTCTCCCATGATTTCAATTTCTCTCTTTGACAAAAAGTGACGCTTGGAATTTCTTGTCTTATTTTCATGTATTTCATTGACGTGCGAGATTAATTCTTCAACTGGCATACTGGTTGAAATAAAATGCTCCATCCAACTTGGAGTGCTTGTTTTATTTCTTGGAATTTCAATGAACGGGATTGCTACAGCACCAATAAACGAAATTCTTTCCAAGATCAAATGTTTTTTTATATGTGTACTCATATTAACCATAACAATATCACCTTTGTCAACATGGTCAATCATATATCTAATCCATTGACTGTCAAAACGCAAACAATTTATCATGCAAGCGCTTTGTTCAAATATTTCTTTGCAACCTAACAAGAAAAAATTGTCATCACTAATAATGTGATAGCGCATTTACAGACCTCCGGCTATTGAAATAAATCCACAGTGAGCATTTAATTCACTTGGAGTAGTTTTATATTAGCGTAATTGTTAATAAACAAATCTCCGCCAGAACGAAAGAATAATTCCCGAGGGCCGCCTAGTTCCATTATTTTAAAGTTTAGAAACTTAACCGCCTGCCACAACCGTTGATTAGACGATTGCAGATCATATTTATCCCATACATTGAACATTAAGGTATTAACATTCATTGGTGTTAAATTGCTAACGCAATTGAAAAGTAAAAATATCAATAATCTATTTGTTGTCTTTCGCAAAACCACCCGCTTTATAAAATTGCTACCAAGGTTTTTTGCGTCTATGTTCCAAAGACAACCACGGCGAGCATCAAAGAATATAATATCATTGATCACATAGCCATAAATGGTTTTATCGATCTCTTGCTCTTGGTTGATATTACGTTCATTAATGTCCGCCATATTAATGATTACCTATAGTTTTTCCCCGGTATTAAAAGTGTACAAAATATATCCGCAATATTGCAAACATGTGAAGTAAGTGATGTTTTTGATATTTAATTCCTTTTTTGTTTTTGTTTTTAGGTTTATATGTTGTCGTTTGTGTTTTTTTCGAAATTAACACCTTTCCATGATGCTCACGAGAAGAAGTATTTGTTGGGATGAATATGTTAGTCAAAAAAACCAAAAAAATACATAAATCTAAAATAAAAAAACAAATAGAAAATAAAAATGGTTTTTTATGCTAATGTTTTTTTGTTTGTTATTTTTTTTGCTTTAAAATCAATGCTATACAAAAACAACACAAAACAAATGGGTGTTTGTGATAAAACGTAGGGGGGGGTTGTTACCACTGGTTACCGAATAATACATTTTTTGCAATATTTATCAATCAGTTGATTGGTGGGTAATGTTGGCTACGCTGTCTAAAAAATTAGAAGGTGCTTGTATCTTTTAGGATTATTTTTTTGTAAGTCGTAGCGTTTTTTTTCGAAATCGAGCATTGTAATCTAAGTAACAGTGCTTAATTATTGATTGCTGAAACTAGCTCAACTCGGTTCGAGCGTTTGGAACAATAGCCTAACATCCAAATCACCACAACCGACCAAACGTAGCGTACCTGCGGTGCGAGCACAGTAGCACTGCTGCCGCTGCCCCACATCAACGTGGGGCGTCACCTGGCGATCCGCTTGCTCGATCTCCGCCACCACACTGACTGAGAACAGCTGCGGCATGATAGGTTGGAGTCGGTATCTCGACAAACATGATGTCACCCTCAGCAAGACGGCACTCACCTCCACTGAGCTGCCCCTCAAAATTAGATAAAGCTCTTAGTTGGTCATGTCGGCTCCTTTACTCTCAGAAAGCCCCTTTCTCCAAGCCGCCGAAAATTCAGACGGCGTCTAATATGACCTGCTCCCAGTTGATTAATACACCCTGATATTAGTAGTGTCTCCATATGACCCTTACCCCGAATATGCTTTAGTCATAATCAGGAATAACCGGCTTCATGTTGGTTGTGTATTCTGGCTACCGGCAGACTTTTCGGTAAATTCGGACGGGGTCATCCAGCCCAGCGCAGAATGGGGACGTCTCTGGAGTGTACGTGCCAGGCCTCGATTTTGCATCGTGCATCCTCCAAAGACATAAACCAGCTCTCGTTCAGACATTCCTGCCGTAATCTGTCGTTGAATGATTCCACCGTCGCATTGTCCGTTGGTGTTCCCGGGCGTGATAAGTCGATTCTGAAGCCTCTTTCGTACACCCATCTGTCCAGCATTTTCCCTGCAACTCAGAATCATTATCGGTTTTCAGAAACTGAGGTAAAGGACGTCTGATCGCTATACTATTCAGCATTTCTGCCACCTCTGTTGAACGCAAATTCTGACCCACGCAGATCCCCAGACATTCGCGCGTGTAGAGATCAATGACCATCAGCAGACGTAACCGACATCCGTCAAATAAGGCGTCAGAGACAAAATCCATGCCCCAGACATGATTCGGATACAGCCCCTCAGGCTGCGGTTGTCGCCGCTGCGCCGATTTGTTCCGCCGCGGGCGTTTGAGACGCAGGGACAGACCCTGTTCGCGATAGAGCCGGTAAATGCGTTTGTGATTATCCCGCCAGCCCTCCCGCCTGAGCATGACGTGAACTCTGCGGTAGCCATAATGAACGCGGGCTTCGGTGATTTCCCTGATTCGCAGGCGGAGTGCACTGTCGTCTGCCGCCACAGAGCGGTAGCGGAAAGAGCTGCGGCTGATTTGTAGTGCAAAACAGACCTGTCTCTCGCTGGCCCCGTAACGTGCCTGCAGGTCCCGGCCCCATTCGCGCAGGCGCGCCAGCGTCAGTTCTTTTTTGCCAGGACATCCTGCAGCATGGCTTTGTCGAGGCTGAGATCGGCAACCAGCTTCTTCAGCCTGAGATTCTTTTCCTCAAGCTGCCGCATGTGCTTCAGCTCAGAAGGGGAAATCCCGCCATATTTTTTTCGCCAGATGTAAAACGTGGCATCGGAGATGCCCAGCTTACGGCAGACTTCGGGCACGCTCGTACCTAGTTCGGCCTGTTTCAGGGCAAAGACAATCTGCTCTTCGGTGAATCGTGACTTTTTCATCGGCATAACCTCCGCTCAGGGAAGTATTCATCATGTCGGAATTCTGTTTCTGAATGGAGCAGGATTTTGGGGCAGGGTCACCGGTGTTGCGTTGATTCTTAGGTTGTATAAAATTTTTATTGGAGAGAGACCTCTTTCGATGAAGATAATCTGAAGACCACATGGTTAGACTCTTGGCAGGTCCATTGAACATATAAAATAATATTTTTCAATTAATTAACCATTCTATTGTTAATGGCGAAACTCAAAATTGTAGAACGGCTGAAACCGCGCATTTGATTTTCTTTTTAGAACATTTTTGGGTCGTTTTTTGAACAATGTCACAGTGTCTTTATAAAAGTGATGTTACCGTATTGTTACGGCGGTGTTGAGTTGTGAGTTGGTTGTTTTAAACATGGATACGACAAGTTCATGTAGGTATTCTGATTTTTGTTGTGGTGCTTCTTAGCCTACATTAGGTTTCTAACATGTCATTTGATTTGTGTGAGTGTTTGTTGGTTTTTAATTATTTTATATGAGGAGTCAAAAAATGGTTAAGTTACTTGCTCATCGAGGAACAGCCTTTGATACCGAAGGTAATGAAATTGCTGCGCATACACTTAAAGCGTATGATTTCGCCATTAACTTTGGTGCTGATTATGTTGAACCTGATTTATATATTACTAAAGATGGTGTTTTGGTTTGTAGCCATGACGATATTAAAGGCGGGTTTGCCAACATTACCTATGCCGAAGCATTAAAAAAATATCCTGATTTGGCAACATTTTCAGAAGTGATAGATTTGGTTAATAAAAAGGAAATTGAGACTGGTAGGAAAGTTGGTATAACGTTTGAAATTAAAGAAGGGGTAACAAAACAGGCGACTCTGGATGCTGCGGATAAAGCTGTTGCGACATTAGCTGAAAAAGGATTCACCGATCCAGAACGGATTTATGTCAATAGCTTTGACCTTGATGCCTTAAAATACATGCATGATGTATCATTTCCTAATCTTTCATCGGAATTTTCTGCCGGAACACCACCTCTGATAAAGCTTGTAAAATTTGAACAGGTGATTTGGGGGGAGATTAAAGATGCTATTCCTTTCGTTTCATCAGCAAAAGCTTATAGCCATATTTCTAACGATGAAGTAAATAAATTTGTTGATGGTTATGGTATTTATAGTCAGTTTGGTACAACTAATAAGGCGTTAAAAAATATTGTGGAGGTGATTAAAGATAGCGGAAAGGAAGTTCATGCTTATACAGCAACGAAAGGTGCAAGCGATCACGTTTACGATGGGTTGTACAACGCTGGCTTTGATGCTATATATGTGGATAACTCAGAAACTGCCCGTAAGTATTTTGACAGCAAAGATGGAGTTAATGTTGTATATGGTGATCAAGAGAGCAATAACATCACATTAAATAGCACAGAGGAGAAGTATACTGTCTATGCAATGCAAGGAGATGACAATATTGTAGCTATAACTGATAATGCAACTATCTTTGCTGATGGTGGCAATGATACGATCATTTCCTACGGTGGGAATAATGTTATAAATGGTGGGGGAGGAAATGATATTATTTATTCTTTCGGTGGGAATAATAGTATTATTGGTGGTGCGGGAATTAACTTGATTCAGCTAGATAATACCGATGTGTTGAATTATGATGCTGAGCTTCAAGGTCGAGATATCGTAACCGGAAACGGTTTGGTTAAAATTAAAAATGTTGAATTGTCCGATGTTAGTTTCTCAAGTCAAGGTAACAACTTGGTTATTGATTTTATCAACGGCGGAGAGGTGTTAATGAAGGATGCGATTAGTGATGATCATGTTGTCCGAAATAAAGTGATGGTAGGGAATGTTACTGTTGATGTTGAAAGCCAGTTAAGTTATATACCAGTAAATGAAAATATTCCCTCCCCTGTTTTAGAACTGGAAGTTAATGGTGTGACACCGGGTGATTTTGGATAATTACTGCAATGCTGATAGTGAGTTATCATAAGAATAGTGGCCGGTAATCTTGTCATGCAGTTTAATCGACGCCGAAAATGACAGTGATGTTCTGCTTAATCTTATCAGATACTGTCTTTGGTGCGGTTATATGTAGATAGATTATAAGAGTCTAATCTACGTTAATCCTTAAAACGCGATCAATAACGACCCTTGCTGGCGAGCCTTATGTGGTGGGACTGCTGCGTTGTAATGCGCAAAAATGTCAGTTTTGCCGTTTTTTAAGCTAAAGCCGATTTTTCAGGCGCACTCATCCAGTTTCGGCATTTGAATCCATCGCTTTTTTGTCATCCAATGACCGCCTGTCAGAAAGCATTTTTGTCGCGTGTTCGCCCGCCACGGCACCGGCAAAACGTAGCCGATCTTTGCAGAGGATGCACTGGTACGGGGCGGTGCTCAGGAAGCCTTTCGTCAGCAGCACAGCAAAGCCCGGGACGCTTCGGTTTCTCTCGTACAACTCATCGGGAGCCGTTCTGGGTCAGCATTTCAGCCAGAGTGCGTGCGCCAGCAGAGCCCCGACTCTGGTTCCATGCTTGCCGTATTTCGCTGTACAACTTGACTCGCGCCGGAGTGACAGTATCGCGTCGTTTTCGCCAGTACCGGTAACTACTACGGTGTATTCCCAGAGCGGAGCAAAGGGTAACAACCGTGTGACTGTCATTCAGTCTGGCAACTATCGTGAACCGTCCAGTGAGTCGGACATCAAAAGCGCAGTAGCTTTTTTAATATCGCATTCTGCTCCTCCAGGCGGCGAACCTGCTTTTCCTGCTCGCGGATACGTTGCTGTTCAGCGGTAATGGGGGCACCCCCTGGCACCCCCTGGCACTCTTGCCTGAGCTGGCGTACCCAACTCTCAAGCGTGGTGGAGCCGACATTCATCGCCTCACTGGCTTGCCGATACGAGTATCCCTTATCAACAATCAGCTGTGCACATTCCAGCCTGAACTCAGTGGTGAAAGTACGCTTAGTTTTCTTGTTCATTAAGTCACTTGTTTCATGTTGAGGTGAGAATATCACCTTTAATCAGGTGGCCAAATTTACTGTGCCACTACACCGCCCTGTTAATGTGAAAACGTACTCAGATGTGCAAGCTGGGTCTGCAATTGGGGAGACATCTCCACCGATAGACCTCGCGGGCCAGACTGCGTTTCGAAGTTTTTTAGGACCTCCAACAAATCAGGGGGCAACACGACACCGGGGGCAGTTTCCACGAACACCATCGAGTTGTCGGGAATACTGTCCAGCAACCGACAGAGTTGAGGCTTGCTCATGAACGTGATGTTTTTGTGGATCTGCAACAACCGAATGTTTCCTTGCGTGGTTAGGTTGAGGGTATTTCGTTCGGCCTGCATGACACTGAATAGCAATTGGCACACCATGCCCAATGCGATCCCTTCAAGCATACCGACAGCCAAGATAGCCAGCACGGTGACGGCAAACGGGATCGAATGGGTGATCCCCTGGCGCCATTGGGTTATAAACAGCGTCGGTGATGCCAACTTATACCCGGTAAAAATCAGGATGGCAGACAGGCTGGCCAGCGGAATGGTGTTGAGCAACGGGGCTAAATAAAGGGCACTGAGCAGCAGTAGCACGCCGTGGAAGAACGCGGAGAAACGAGTTTGAGCGCCGGCGTAAACGTTGGCGGAGCTGCGAACGATAACGGCAGTAAGTGGCAACCCACCGAGCAACCCGCTTAACAGATTGCCTGTGCCTTGAGCCATCAGCTCCCGATCGGAGTGCGGCGCCCGATGCAAAGGATCGATTTTCGTGGTGGCCTCCAGGCTGAGTAAGGTTTCCAGGCTGGCCACAATTGCGATACTCAGTGCCACGCTATACAGTGCTGGTTGGTAAAGCACCGACCAGTCGGGCAGTGACAAGGGCCAGCCAGTGCCCGGCGACCAATCTGGCAACTGGACTCGTTGACTCAAGGGAATACGCCAGACCTCATCAAGTTGAGACAAGACCGTAACGGCGAGGATCCCCCAGAATACCACGATGAGCGGGGCCGGAATACGCGTCAACCCGACCCGCCGGCTATAAGGCATTTCCCAGATGATCAAGAGTATCAGGCTGCCGAGTAGGATAAATACGGAACCGGGAGTGACATCCTGAAAGATGTGCAAGGAGATATCCTGGAACCAGATCCGGTCAGGAATGTACCCCACGGCAACCGGTAATTGCTGCAAGATCAGCATCAGACCGATGGCCGCCAGCATGCCGCGAATGACGCTGCTCGGAATGAGTCCCGCCAGTCGCCCGATGCGCAAAACCCCCATTATGACCTGTACGAGTCCTGCCAAAACCAGGGCGGTCAATAGGGCCGATAGGCTACCCAAGGTGGCGACGGCGCTTAACGTCAAAGTGATCAATCCGGCCGCCGGCCCACTGACCGACAAGGGGGAAGGGCTGAGCAGGGTGATTGCCAATCCGCCGATAATACCGCTGAGCAGGCCGGCGAGGGGCGGCGCACCAACGGCTTGGGCAATCCCGAGGCACAGAGGCAACGCCACCAAAAATACCACGATCCCGGCACCAATATCCTGACGCAACAGGCTAATTCGTTGGTTCCATGTCATGCACTTTCTCCTTTTATATACGGTTCCTCGTTCTCATCCATGCCGACTTCTGTGTCTGCTTCCAGAGCAATCAGTTGGCCGTTGGTTAAATTGTAGACACAACCGAACAACGTCACTCCATGAGTGTCCATTAACCTTTGCACCAGAGGAAGTTGTCGAAGGCGAGCGAGTTGCAGGCGAACATTACGTTCAACCAGCGTTTGTGTCGGAACGTCCTGTGACGTGGGCGATGTGCGAAAATCATTGATCAGGTCGGCCAGTTGCCGTTTGAGGGGCGTGTCTCCCCCGCTGTCCGACGGGGGTAAGGCTGCCTGCTGTGCTGCGTAGGCCACTCCGCCGCATTCTGTGTGACCGCAGATGACTATCGTGTCGATGGCGAGTGTTGTCAGGGCATACTCAATCCCACTCATGATATTGTCGTCTTCGGGGCTGACCTGATTGGCCACATTGCGCAGCACGAACAATTCTCCAGGTTGCGCCTGTACCAGGCTTTCCGCTGGCACGCGACTGTCGGCACACCCGATCCACAGACAGCGAGGGGTTTGTCCTGCCTGGTGACGTTGAAAATAGGCCTTATCGTCTCGCTGCAAGAGCGATGACCAGATACGATTACGAGCCAGCAATAAATTCAGGGTCAGAAAAGTCATACGGCAACATCCTTTTGTGTGGGGGATTAGCGGTATTTTGCACAGGAGACGCAGGGTATTGAACGTCACTACAACGATGTTCCCAGAGTCGGCCAGAATGGCGACCAACAATCCAGGACCAACAAACTGGCCAGCAAGAAGATGCTTTTGATGCCGAGAGACAGGGTGATATTTTGACAGATCACCGTGCGGGTTCGACGGGTGAAGGCGATCATGGCGGCCAAGCCAGTCAGGGATGGAGGAAAAGTGGGTCATAGAGCTTCCTGCATGTTGTATGCTTTGGGCAGTGGGCATTTCAACATTGGAGTTGACTCAAAGGTCAATAAGGTTTTACATAGCTTTACGCCGGTTGGTTCGTATCTTTGGGCTGTGTGTTCATGGTTAGGAAATTGGAGCGTAACTTTTGAAAGCGACTGATCATAAACGGTAGCGCGCTGTATCCCCTGATGGTGACGTATTGCTATAGTTTATGTGTAAAAAACTATTTTGATGTGTTTTTAATCTAAAACCTGTTTTTCAGGCGGACTCATCCAGCTTCGGCATTTGAATCCATCGCTTTTTGGTCATCCGATGACAGCCTGTCAGAAAGCATTTTTGTCGCGTGTTTGCCCGCCACGGCACCGGCAAAACGTAGCCGACCTTTGCAGAGGATGCACTGGTACGGGTCGATGCTCAGGAAGCCTTTCGTCAGCATAGCAAAGCCCGGGACGCTTCGGTTTCTCCCGTACCGTCATCGCCAGCACTTCGTAAACCTGATCTCCTCCCTGAAAACAGTACCAGTCTAAACTGAAGTATCCGGTCGTTCTTCCCTCTCACAGTGAGGCACATCGCCATGAAAAAGACCCGTTATGCCGAAGAACAGATTGCGTTTGCGCTGAAACAGGCCGAAACCGGCACCCGCGTCGGGGAAGTCTGCAGAAAGATGGGGATTTCTTAGGCCACTTTTTATAACTGGAAGAAGAAATTTGCCGGTCTGGGTGTGACGGAACTGCGACGGCTGCGGCAACTGGAGGATGAAAATCAACGGCTGAAGAAACTGGTGGCCGACCTGAGTCTTGACAAGGAAATGCTTCAGGAGGTGCTAAAACAAAAGTTCTGAGGCCGGCTCAGAAGCGCCAGGCGGTGCATTTTCTGCAGGAAGCATACCGCATCAGCGTCCGCCGGGGATGCGGGTTACTGATGCAGAGCAGAACGGTTACCACTGGCAGAGCCGGCGTGATGATCGGGCGATAACCCTGCGTATCCGGGAAATCGCGGAAACCCGGATACGGTATGGTTGCCCGCGTATTCATATTCAGTTGCGGCGGGAAGGCTGGCTTGTTAACCACAAGAAAAGCCGCCGGATTTATTGCCTGGAAGGTCTGAACCTGCGCAGAAAGCGTCCCCGCAGACATGTCAGTGCAGCACGCCGTCAGCAGCGCCCGATTCTGACGCATGTCGATCAGTGCTGGAGTATGGATTTTGTGTCGGATAATCTGTTTAACGGGCAGCGTTTTCGGGCACTGACTGTAGTGGATAATTTTAGTCGGGAATGTCTGGCGATCCATGCCGGAAAATCGCTGAAAGGCGAAGATGTGGTCAGAAGTTTATTTCGAAAAGTCTGGATAAATGGGCGTATGAGCACGGTGTTACGATGGACTTCTCCCGCCCGGGAAAACCAACAGATAACCCGTTTATTGAGTCATTTAACGGCAGTCTGCGGGACGAATGCCTGAATATTCACTGGTTCCTGTCACTGGAAGATGCTCAGAACAAACTCGACAGCTGGCGCAGGGAATACAATCACGAAAGGACGCATTCATCATTAAATGACATGACTCCGGCTGAACTCATCCGAAGTCTCCGGAAAGACGAAGATCTCTGATTTAGCACTGCACTGATTTTGGGCCAAGGTCAAAAAGGCCCGGTTCTCTGATTTAGCCTGGTAGCGATATTGGGAAGGGATCAAAACACCGGATATATCAAAAAGTGCATGGAACTAAAGCCGGAATGCTTACACCAGGACCGATATCAACTGCTCACTGTAAAACCTCGCCAACAAAGTCCTACAGACTTCCCCGAAACAAAATAATTTCACTAATCTGTTAAAAATCAATATTTTATTTGTTTTTTTATTATAATATTTGTTTTTATTGTTTTTTTTAGTGTTATGTTCTAAATAATTTATTTATTTGGAGTATTGCATTCAGTAATAATTTGGCGTAATTCACATTAAAACATCTTCCGTGGGGAAAAAAAATCAGAATTATATTCTTTTTTGATTTGACTATTTTGTTTTTCTGGTTGTTGATGCTTTTTTTTTAAAAAATTTAGTGTTTTATTCTTTATTTGTTGGTGGTTGTCACTTTGGTTGATTATTGGATGTTTGGTAAGCTAAATTTGAATCATATGAAAGCGAACATTAAATAAATTTGAATTAGTTGGTTTTATGCTAAATAAGAGGTTTGTTGCATTGAGATTGATATGAAAGGAAAAGTTGTTGAAGAGGTTTTGCAATGATGCTAGCAATATTCGATATAAAATGATTTAAAAAACCGAAAAAAGTAGGTTAGAGCGTAATCAGTACTGACTCTTAGGTCGATTATTAACTGTGCATTGTTAGTGGGAGACGTATAAACTGTAGTAAAATGACTCTGTTCATCCTCTGTTATTTATTATGAATTCGAGACGCTTTTGTGAGCTAACACAAGAGTGTTGAATTGCGTATAATATTATTATACGTGTCATTAGTTAGCGTTCTTTTGTTTTCATATCTCTAATAGGAACTTTGTATGGCAATTTTAAAATTTGAACAGCAGGCAGTCGCTCTCCATATTGCGGTTTTAGGTAAGAAACCTAGCTTTGAAAAAATCGGGAAGGCCGCAGGTGATTTAGAAAGAGAGACTATTTCCCCAGATTCTTTTGTTGGAAAATTATTCAGCACTCGTGAAGGTATGGTGTTATTTTCAAATAAAACAAATGAGCAAATTTTAAATCAAGTATACACTAACATTTATAAGAAGCCTGCAGATCCTAACTATATAAAATCATTAGTAAACTCAAATGACAGCATCGATGCTCTCGTAGTAAAAATAACTAGTGATGTTTTGTATTATAAGGGGTTTGATAACGAAGTTCTGAACTCTCAACAACAATTTGTGACGGAAATTAATGCCGCTAATTATCCGGCGGCCTCTCAAGTGGCTCAACCTGCTGCGGCAGATGTACAGGCATTTTACTACGTTCTTGGATTAGTTCAAGATGCACCTGGCATCAATTATTATAGTGCTTTGATTGCAAGTGGAAATAAAACAAAAGATCAGGTTGCACAATCTTTTGTTAATTCGAAGGCGTCAAAAGAAATGTATAGCGACTCACAGTTCGTTACACTAGTTTACTCTAACGCTTACCTTCGTGAGCCATCAAAGGTAGAGCTTAACAATTATGTAGAAAAGCTTTCCTCCAACACAATTAGTCGCGGTGATGTACTATTAGACGTCATTAAAGTGCTGCGAAATAATACTGTCGCGGCAACTGATGAAAAAGCACAAGCGCAGTTTATCAAGGCGACTCACGTCTATCACGAAGGCGAGTTGCCTGCTATCTCTTTCCAGGAACAGGTGTCTGCTTTATTTTTAGCTATTCTAAATCGAGGTGTCGATGCTTCGGGACTAGATACATGGAGTAAGCAATTGGCTTATGGTGTTACCTATAAAGATTTAGCTAATAGAGTGATCAACTCGCCAGAGTTTCAGGTTAAAGGTGCCCAGCTGAATGATGATGCATTCATTCAACGTGTCTATAAATCTGTTCATGGTGTAGATGCTAATGATGCACAGTTAGCCGTTTACCGTGCGTTGGGCAAAGATAAAGCATCCATTACAGTTGCTATAATCAATGACTTGCGCAATTCGTCCGCACTCGATAGTTCTATTGTGACTCAACAGCATGCTTTTGAAGCTAACATTGGCAATAGCTTGTTGTATAAAACCTCTGCCAACTTGATTAGTTCAGCTAACAACGGTAACGCCAGCGGAGAAATAAATACTGGTAATAATCACGTGCTGAGCAATGCTGAAACGGCTGTACTTGATAATATTAATCTATATACAAACTATTCTACTTTGGTAGATCTAAAATATGCCGATAATCTTGAATATTTATCTATTAATGGAATTGCAAATGCAAATGTAGTTCTTTCAGAGAATATTATTGGCTCTGGTGTGAACGTTAAGGTCAATAATGGAAATGTTAAGCTTGATGCAAGCTCGGCAGATGATGTGGTAACTTTTACTTCTATCTCAAACTTAGCCGAACAACGGCCTGTTGTTAATTTAGGAAAAGGTGATGATAAATTGCTATGGAATGGCAATGCAAAATCAGGGAAGGATAATGCAATCCAGAATGTTCAAGCTGATGGGGGAGATGGTGTAAACACTTTATCAGCCAATTTATTAAGCACATCAAACAAATCATCATTTTCAAATTTTCAGAAAATTGACCTTGGAGGGTTTGTTGGAAATGATGGTGTTTTTGATTCGAAAAAACTTCACGCTAATAGTGTAGGTAGTGAAGGGTATGTTTTATCCAAAAAGGCAGGTAATGTAGTCGTAACAAACACTTTATACAGCGATGAAAAAGCTGTTTTAGAAATAACAGGTGACGCAGGGAAAGATAGCCATTTAACATTTAATTTTAAGGATAACGTAACTAATAAATTCGACCTGAACTTTAATGGTATAGGTGATGACTCTGGAAGTCTAATTGACGCAGGTACTATTAATCTTGTTGATAGTGTAGTATCTAGCAGGACATTGGTTTATGTAAATGCTGGCACTGCACTATCTGAAGTGAATATTCATTCCTATGGTACAGGCAATGTTTCAAATAAAATTGTGCTGCCGGGTGGAGATGGAAAATCAAACCATTTTTCAACTATTAATATTGATGGGGATAAAAAAATTGACTTTAATACTAGTATTAAAGACAATGTTTTTCTTTCAAAAATCGATGCCTCTGGGAACACAGCAGGTGTAAATATTACATCTGATTTGACCGGGCCAAAAGCGGCAGAGGGTAAGGGCGGTTGGCTTACTTTCTTTGGTTTTAATAAGGTGTTTGATACTATACCTGTCGTATCTTTGGTATCAAAGGTGGCAGATGGAATAACAGCTGTGGCTTCTGACATTGTGAGGGGGATCTTTTCATTCACATGGTTTAAAGGTGGGGATGTCCCAAATGCAGCAACGAGCTTTGAGATTGTTGGGACAAAAAGTAATGATACTTTCTCTATAAAATCAGGAACTAAATTGGATGTTGGTGGCGGTAAAGATACCATTATCTTAAATGGTGAAAAAAATGCCGATTTCTCAACAGTTGTTAATTTTGGCAATGATGATGTAATTAGGGATTCTCAGTCTGGCATTTCTATTACTAGCTCTGCTAACCTTGCAAGTCGTAATGAAACTGGATATGCAAGCGTCAAAGATTATGGTTTTAGAAGTGCTAATAATTTTATCGATTTTGCTAAGTCTGCTGGAAATGTTATTTTGGGAAATGTACTGGCCCCTCTCAGTAGTTTTAAAGACGTCATTGGTATTAAAGACGGACAGATGGCGAAAGTAGGAGTTAGTAGTAACGATAGTGGTTCTTTTGTTTTGATTGATAATAATGGAAGTAAGTCTTTAGATGACGGTGATACAATACTCTTCTTGGCTGGGGTTTCACATTCCGATGCTCAGAATTTTGTTTATAATCAACTTTCAACACCAACTATCAATGGTGTTAGCCATGCACCAGAAATGCTTTGATTAATCATTATGATTCATCAGTGATGCTGTGATCACATAAAGCCAGAAGTTATTTTCTGGCTTTATTTTTTATTGGCTCGCTATGATTTATAATTGTTGGCTGTAAATGTGTCTATTTTGGCTTGAAAAGGAAAGTTTTTGTATGGTTCTGAATGTTGTTTTATGAGTGTGTTACTATTTTTATCTCTATATTTTAACTTCGATTTTTTATTTTAGGTTGTGCTAGGATTTTATTTAAATACATGCTACTTTAATTTTGTGTGAATTTAATAACGAAAATTTAATCCTCACTTTAAAAGGGTTGTTTATATATGGACGAAGCTGATAAATTAAAGTTGATATTCAGTGTGATGCTATGGATACGTGACAACTTAGATAATGAGTTAAATGTTAAAGTCGTGTCTAATAAATCAGGATATTCAAGACGTTACTTTCAGAAGCTGTTCAAAGAAAATGTTGGTGTTACTATAAAGGAGTACATATTGCATATTAGGATAAATAGAGCCACCGAACTATTAGTGCTTCCTCAGAAAACTATAAATAGTATTTCCTTTGAAGTTGGTTTTTCTTCTCACCAATCTTTTTCGCGGGCGTTTAAACGGGCTATGCATCAAACGCCTAGAGATTTTAGGCAGGTTAATATAAAGCTATCTCACAAATAAATGGCAGGGTAGTGATTTTAATAAAATTGTCATTTTTCTCGGTGATGGTTAGCATAATGGGTGATTTGTTTTTAGAGTGATGAATTACAACAGTACGACACATTCGCTGATACGTGCGGTATTGTGATTGTTTATGCTTAAAATTAAATTCGTTTTTTCAGGTGTGCTCTTGCTTGATAAATCCCAGCGCAACACACCAATGTTTTTCAACAAGTGCCAGCGATCGGCCACCTGTCTGGCTTGAGGTGCACCTTCACGTGCTGCTGTAGCATAGATACCACCGCGATCGCGCGAGACAACCTGTATTTCCGGATATTTTCTGAACCAGGCAGCCAGCGTACGTTGATCGCGGCCGGGAAGCAGGACGAGGGGACGGTGAGTATCAAGATTGACTATTAACGTGCTAACGGTGGCCCCGATGCCACGCCCACTCGTCGATGCCGACATAGGGCGTGCCTGGCGGTTTCGCATCCTGGGTATTGATAACCCGGCGAAGAAGAGTATCTGCACTGCTACGGAGACCCGCTGCCGTTGCCGCCCGTCTTCCAGCCTCACCTCCGGCTATTAATCCCAGCTGGCGTTGTAAATTTTGTAACGCCTGCGAAGACTGCTGCCGTGAACCTGCGAAGGGAGCCAGCGACTCGGCAAAAATTTTGCGTGAACAGACTGGGTTACGGCAGTACAAGTGGCGGACGGCAAACACCAGCCATAGCGCCTGGCCTGAGCAGGGTAGATGCTGTATTATGGCGCCGACGACAACTATGAACAGAGTCGCTGCGCTTAAGGCATTCAGGACATAGTGCTGTTTTGCGTTTGGCACGAAGATGGAGGGTTATACCATCAGGGCTAATTGGAGGTCAATTCCCAGCCATGTTCTCGATGAGGGGGGTAGCTGCGTATTGCCGACACGCAGGCGTACTTGGCTACCGGAAGCATCCATTCGACCAATACCGCATTGGTTAGCATAAATCATGGTAACTATCAGATATTATGTTTAGTTGGTTGGTAAGCGTCCCGTGTAGGACGTAGCGTAAAGATTGTTTTACGGTTTCGAGATTCCAGGGCAGCAGTTCGTGCACCCGGTTCGATGCCCAGTCGCTGATTTTCCCCAGCACATCGCGCTGCCAGCCCTCCGGCTCCACGCCGTTCAGTTTGCAGGCGCCCAGCAGGCTTTAGATGACAACGCTGTCCAGCTTGGTGGGCTTGTCGCCGAATGAGCAGGAGCAGACGATTTGCTCCTTCGACGCTGCTTTTATGACAGATACTGCCAGTGTTGCCACTATCGCAGGCGCGATGGCTATGATATCCAGTGCAGTACATACCACTCTGACCTATTTGATCAAATAATCGTCACTGGCACTTCTATTGAAGGTGCCGCATTGTTCTTACCTCAATCATTTGTATTGAGCATATATTGTCTCGCAGGTACGATGGGCGTCCTCACCACAATAGGAGCATCTTTATGTCCCCCCTCTCCCCGGTCATCATCCACCGTACTAAGGACGCTGATGCGTGCCCGAGCAATAATCAGAGCCGCGCCCATCTAAACGGCTGCTCACTATCGAATATCTCCCCTGTGATTCACGCTCTCGGTGCCCATCTGCGTGAACAACGTTCGGACCTGATGAGCGGTCAGCTGCTCTCGCAGCTCGAAGAGCCCCTTCAGGCCAAGCTACTGGCGCATGCTAAACAGAAACGTGGGGGGGGGGTGACAAAATGACTCCTGAAATCCGCCGTCGTATCCACGCCTTCCGTAACGCTCTGGTGCTCGCCACCGACACTCATTCGAATGAATGTTTCTGGATGAACCGCTGGCAGGAGCTGAACGATTTTCCGCACGGTTGCTGCGATTTGGCCAGCAACTTTCTGGCGCAATACTTACAGGACAGTGATCCAGCCCTGAATCCGGTGATTGTCCATATGCAGACGACACCGGACTTCCGGATAAATGAGAGTTCGACCATCAAATCCCATGTGATCGTAGAGCTTGAAGGCTGGTTTATCGACCTCACCCTGAGCCAGTTTACGGAATATCGCAGCAGAGTGATCATTGAGAGCAGGGGCGGCACCCTAGATAACCTACTGAGGAACATCAGATACTATGGCGGCAAAGTCACTGAACGGGGGGTACAGCTGAATGCAGGCTTGGATAATGACGGTCGTGCGCTCTATGACTGGTTGCTCGCCACCGCTGATAGCCTATTATATCCCAATACGATTGGATAGCCAAAGTGCCATTCGGGTAATCGAATGACATGATTTTCTCGCCCGCAATGCAGGTATTTTCCTAGCTAGGGTCAACCAGATAAAGCATATTATCGTATTTTGGCCTGCGAACTGTTGGCACACATGAGCTCGATGTTCAGGGCATGCAAGACGCCATTTTAACTTTGCTGCTACAACCTAGGTGCGCATAACACTGATTATGTTAAATTGCATTATTGGGTACGCACCGCCGTTAGCCTGGCCGTCCTTTCCCGCCGCCCCTCATTGTTGCTCAGCGTAGACACCCCTTCTTTATCTAGTGAGGTTCGTCAGTGTCTATACCTGTAAATTAAACCTCTGGTTTTTTTTACAGGTCGAAAAAAGGCCATCAAAACACACCACAAGCGTTTTCTGTTGTTAAGCTGGCTACACATCAAAAATAGCGATAAAACCCCGGATAATCGCTCTGGTGAACTGTGTGCGCATAAAATGTACTTATCCGAAAGAATTTAGATGTGTGTTTCGGCGGGACATGGTAGCATTGGGATTCTGGTGATCATGGATCCCAGAGACGAAAAAGCAGCTATCAGGCAAATTAGGTTTCTCAGGCCCGCCCGATAGCTGCTCACGCTCCAATGCAGAGATTGAAGCGGCTCAACCAAATTTTCCAGATCTGGTCAAGCCGTGGCAGAAGATTACGGCTAATTGTCGTAGATTTCCAGAAGATTTTGCATTCTTGCAAATCTTATTTACATCTCTGCATTGGGTTTATCCGTTCTAGATTGGAGTAACTCACTATGGCAGACAAAGATTTTAATCAACGCAAAGTCACTGACGACTACGCGCCCGAGATGGCTCGTATCAAATTAGCCTCCTTCTTTGAGGGACATCCATCGGTACTGGAAACTGTCCAGACACTCAATCGTACACAGGCCTGTGTGCTTGCTGCGCTGTTAGATGACAAGTCGATCACTACGTCAGGCTATACAATTCCTGCTGATTATGGTGTGAAGCGCGCTTCTGCAGTGATCCATGCTTTAGAAAAGCAACACTCATTTCCCATTTCCAGTCGTCGTGTTGAAACTGAATCGGATGTCGGAAATCGCACAAAACAGTCCTTGTTCTTCATCACCCATGAAGATCAGATACGGTTGAAAGCAGAGCCGGAAGCCGTTTTCAAAGAGCGTCATGAAAGTGCCTGCCGTAAGAAGGAAAGTCAGGCGCAAAAAGAGCTTGCCCGCCTGGTTAAAGAATATGGGAAAGATGGCGTTCTTGAGCTTCTCAAAAACGCCGCTAATGACGAAGCTGGCTCGGATTCGAACGCAAGCTAAATCCTATGGGCGGGTCTTCTTTAGCCCCGCCCATTACCTATTCTCGAACCGACCTGAATTGGAATCTATGAGTCTTCAGTTCACCGGCGAATGAAGTCCGGCCCGATAATGGCAATGATCCGACGCTTATGTGTCAGTTTGACTATTTTTTGCTGTTGCAATCCTCGCAGCAGTTTTTTGATTTCCTGACTACGGCGGATATTCAAGGCATGCGGCAATTGCTCTCGTCCCGTGAAGCTTGCGAGTCCGTCTGCGGATGCCAGTGTTTCAAAACGAACATGATGGCCTTGTGTTTTAAATGTTTCGTATCGCACAGGGCTTAACCAGTTGAGCGCTTCCAGCATGTCGTCCCAGGATCGGCGAAGCAAATGTAAGGAAGCATTGAGCCCGTATATCGGGCGGGAATAATCAGGCTTACCGGTAAGTGGGTTCGTTTCCTGAAACTTCCAGATGGCTTCATGATGTGCCAGGCGGTTACGCAATTCGCGTATGCGGCTGAACTTTTTTTCGATCGCATGCCGGGGTGTCCCTGCCGGTGCGCCAGGAAATACGTCTGCGAGAAGATGTGGCCACAACAGGCTACGGTGGCGGGGCTCGTCATAATGCTGTGTCAGAAAATTTGTCCAAAAACCAAAATCCAGACCGGAGATCAGCCGTTCTGCAGTCGGCAATTTGCCCGCGTCTCGGATACGTTTAGCCACTTTGCGAATACAGTCCTCTTCCCAAGCGGTGCGGTCATACACCGGCATCCCGTGTCGATGTTGAATGTCGCCATGTCTATCGAGACGGTATCTTTTTCCCTGCCGGATCCACGCCTTATCTCCCATATATCTGGGTAAATCAAAAATCCAATTGGTGTCGGTCCGCCAGTGACCGATCGCCCCAGGCGGTGGATTATGGCGAATGGCGTGGTCAATGGCATTTCGCAAGGTGACTTCGAGACAATGTAATAATGGCTGCATGGCACTGCAGAGCGCTTTGTTCCAGTTGTATCCCCCCTGCTCTTCTCCGGGTTTGAGTTTTAGTACTTCCGTGTAAATCTTTAGCCGCTCTGCCGAAATATAGTCTTCCAGCTGCATTCCTGCCCTCCGGGGTGGGATCATCATCATCATGGGGTTGACGTTAATCTAAGACCTTGTTAGATTAAGGCCATCAAGGCACGGATTTCTTCGGACCCGCGCGTATAAGTTAGTAACGGAAAAGCCACCCTCGCGGTGGCTTTTCTCGTTTCGGAACGTCAGAAAACCGGCCGTTCCGTGGGCGGCAGGCGCAGCGCTTGCCGGATCTGATCGACCATATCCAGAAAATCCCCTTCTTTCTGCAGGAAAAACAGTTCTTTATGCACCTTGATTAACGTCGGCAAATCACGACGCGCGGCCTCGATGAAGAGGGCAAACGCCAGTGAGGTGCCATGCGGGATATGCGTGATGTCAGGCAACTGTGCGGCGCGCAGTTCCAGCAGGGGAACGCCGTTACGCATGATCTGCTGCAGATCTTCTTCTTTATAAATGCCCAGCAAGCGACACCAGGTCCGGTTCTCGGCCAGCGTCTGGGCGCTGTCATACCAGTAATCGGCGAGGCCTGCGTTCATCATGGTGGCCACGTCTTTGTCCATCAGCGCCACCAGGCCATTCCCGCGCATAAAGTTACCGATCAGATCCCCGAAGGCTGCCGAAAGGAATTCTTTCACAAAATCGCTTTTTGACTTGCCGGTCGCCCTTGCCTGCTCCGTGATTTCAATATCCACATCAATCGGCATGTTTCGCACGGTCAGCGTGCGTGTGAATCCCTTGTCGGCCTTTTCATTCTGTTCAGTCATGCCTGTCTCCATAGGGAATGAAATCCTCTTAATGTCCTATTTTATGTCGTAAGATGGGAATTTGAATTCAATGTATCTTATGTGCATTCTGTTATCAATCTTGATATGCACTTTTGTTATATTGGTGCTAATTATATTAAAAAATGAACACCTGTAAGCGGGGCACATTATCTTCAGCACGGAGATCCGAAAACCCCCAGTTTCGGATCACCAGATCGTCACCCTGCCCCGCAACCTCGGCAACCACAATATGTGCCACTCTGTAAGCTGATTATTGTTCCATATATTGTGTTTTACCGGGATGATCGTTAACGGCGGTTTTCGGCCGACAACCGCGCTGTGATTATTTTCCCGCCGTGGTACACTTCCGGAAAGTTGTCATACGCCAAAAAGTCGGATCAGCCGGAAACCACCGTCCGGTAATTTAAATGCGTTGCTATATTGCTGCTTATTATCAAGTAAGTGATATTTACGGTGGGAAACTGAGAGGGCGATCATCGTTACTGGGGTGATGGTTGGGGTGATTGCGGGGCGTGATAATTTTGTGGGAAGGACTGCAGAGGGAATACTACGTGGACGAGCAGGAACTTTTTTGTGAGCTGAAGGATAGCGGCTACAGATTCGTGTGGTATCTCTGCGAACCTGGTATTGCTAATCCGGACGGGATCTCCCCTGATATTCATTTCATCGTTGATCTGAACGGGAAGGAACTGGCCCGCCGCTTAAACATCCATGAACAACCAGAAGATGGCTGGCGAATTGACGCCTGGCGCGCCAGAGATTTTAGGGGGCTGCCGGAAGGTGCTGTGAAGGTGGATTTACATCGGGTGTTAACCAGGCTCCTTATGGGCGAAACGGGGTCCATGTTTTCGCGGCCCTTTTTCCTGTCCGCAGAGAATTGATCATAATGGTGGGCAGGATTTTGTACTCAATAAGGAACACACATGGGTGACTGGTTTATTGCCACCGAAGGCGTGAAGATCGTCAAAGACAGTCCCGGCCTGTGGCCGCAGATCATCACGGGGTTTTCGTCCGCCGGCGCGGCATTGGGCGGTGTGTGGCTGACCCACTACTTTGCTCGCCGGCGTGAAGAAAGAGCGACGGCGGCGAAGCAGGCCAGTGAGCGTCTCTTTATCGCCACGGAGCTGGTCTTTTTGCTGGAGCAGTTTGCCGAGGGGTGTGCCCAGGTAGCCACGGACCAGGGCGAGCCCGATCTGCAAGGTGAGTATTCCCCTGCGGTAAAGCCGCCTGAGCTGACTGTCCTGGATGTTTCGGGGGACTGGCGCACGCTTCCTCCGTTGCTCATGTATCGGGTTCGTGAACTGCCCGTACTGCAGAGCGAAGCCCGGCGGGAAATTGCTGCAGCTTCAGAGCATAGCTGGGCCCCCTATCACAAAGAAGGTTTTCAGGCGCGTCAGTACCAGTATGCGCGACTCGGGCTGAAAGCCTTGATCCTCTCACGGCGCCTCCGCAAACTGGCCGGTCTGCCTGACACCCGCCTTGATGCGACTGAATGGTCCGCCCAGCCGGTCCTCTGGCAGGTCTGGCGCCGAGAACGGCATCGCCGCGCGGTGGAGTACATATTGCGTCATCAGCGCGAACCTGCGGCGTTTCAGATCAAGGGAAAACCATGAATATCCAACCCCTCCCCGCCCTGCCCGGCTTGTATTCAGCAAATCCGGCCCCACTGCCCGTGGCTATCGATTATCCGGCCGCGCTGGCGCTGCGCCAGATGGCCCTCGTCCATGACGAACTCCCCAAATATCTGCTGGCGCCGGAGATCAGCGCCCTGCTCCACTACGTGCCGGACTTGCACCGCAAACTGCTGCTGGCCACGCTGTGGAACAGCGGCGCCCGGATCAACGAGGCGCTGGCGCTGACGCGCGAGAACTTCTCACTGGCGCCGCCCTACCCGTTTGTGCAGCTGGCCACCCTCAAACAGCGCACGGAAAAGGCTACCCGCAGCGCCGGCCGGTTGCCGGCGGCCAGCACGCCGCCGCGCGTGGTGCCGCTGTCCGATCCGCAGTACGTCGTGCAGCTGCAGATGATGGTGGCCACGCTGAAAATTCCGCTCGAGCGCCGCAACGCGCGCACCGGCCGGATGGAAAAGGCGCGGCTGTGGACGATCACCGATCGGACGGTGCGCAGCTGGCTGGCGGAGGCGGTTGACGCCGCGGCGCGCGACGGCGTGACGTTCTCGGTGCCCGTCACCCCGCACACCTTCCGCCACAGCTACGCGATGCACATGCTGTATGCCGGTATTCCGCTCAAGGTGCTGCAGGCGCTGATGGGGCACAAGTCGATCAGCTCCACGGAGGTCTACACCAAAGTCTTTGCGCTGGATGTGGCGGCGCGGCACCGGGTGCAGTTCTCGATGCCGGAGGCGGATGCTGTGGCTATGCTTAAGGGTCGAAGCTGAAAATAGTAGGCTTTGCTGATAGAGCCGCGAGGGGAACTTGCTCAATATTTCGCATGCGAAACTTGGTGAGACAACCTTTACGGAGGGTTACAGATGATTGAGGCTATCATTGTAGTGTTTCTCTTTATGGTCATATGGTTTGGGACGATTTGCACCCGTTTGGCTTCAATTGCTAATCGCACCACGGGAAAAAGAGGAATGGAGCTGGTTACTACCGTCATTCATCGCGGGTATCGAAATTTCCGTAATTCGTGATGTTGTCGAGAAAATCAGGTTTCGCATGCGAAACCTTTCAGAGATACTATTTTCTGGAGAGGTAAATGGATCGCTTTGCAGAGATTCTCAAATTGCTTGGATATGAAAACAATTTGACCATACATCATCGACATAACCTGGTGCTCAGCATTTTGGAATGGGCGGTGTTACAGGATGATACTGAACTCGCATTTGCCTGTGAGAATGAGGCTCAGAATCTACGTGTGCAGGCGGCCTCTCATTGAGCAGTTTCGCATGCGAAACTTTTCTAAATGCATTTGGTAGTGGAAGTAACAAGGAGGATGTACGAATGGAGAGATTACATTCAGCGGTTTTTTCTGTGCTGCTATTGATTCTGGCGTGTTTATTTTTTGGTCTGTATTGGTACGGCGATGATAGTCTGCGCCCTTCCCTGATAACGATAGTATTTGCCGTCATCAGCCTCACCGGTGGCGTTCTAACCATGATCAGCTATGCGTTGTCTGCAAGGAAGAACTAATTTCGCATGCGAAACTTCTGCAATGACGAGAAAATAGTGTTGGGGTTGCCGACCCCTTCAATTGCTCACTCGAACAATAACTAACGCGCTGCGCTTGTTAACTGCGGCACGCCCGCGAAATGATTTCGCCAGGCCTATCCGCAGTATCCCCTCTTCCAAAAGTTTCGCATGCGAAATTCTACTTTTTTAAATATCTTTATTGATATTTAATTCACTCTGAGCTATATTCTCTGTACTGATAGTGGAAAGCCACTATCGACTCTCTGGCGCAAAGCCATACTCAAAGGAGAATGTCATGCAACACAATGCACTCGTTGGTCGACTGATCACTCAGCCTGTCGTTGTAGTCAAAGACGACACATGGTTCTGCCGTTTCACCGTAGCTGAACTGAGAAAACGCAGTGGTAACCAAACCAAAATCGAATTCACCGCTTTTGATGCCGTAGCCTCGCATATTGCCGATAAGTGCCTGGTCGGCGATACCGTTTCCATCAATTTCACCATCACCAATGCTGTCTATGAGTCGGATGGTGTTAATCATCATGGCTATCGGTTTCAGGCGACGTTGGTTGAATTCGTTGCCGCCGGCAAACAGCGCCGTGAGCAAGAGAGTCAACGTAGTGGACAACGTCGTTAACTTCCCGGTTTCGCATGCGAAACTGACCTAACGACCAGAGGTCGAGTTTATGTCGATTTATATGGAATTACGCTGCGAACTCCGAGGGGAGTTACCAATTAACGAGTCAAAATGTTGGTCGGAAGTTGACCGCCGCAGCCTGTGGGCAATGGCATTAAACACCCATGAGTCTACAGAACAGACCACAACAGAACTTTTAAGCATGGCCACCCATGCCGGTTGGCAAAGTATTAATGGTGATTGGATATGCCCTGGCTGCCAAGAAAATCTGGCATTAACAGAGCAGATGCAGGCAGTCGCCGAAAGGCATGACCAATAACAGTCTTAGTTTCGCATGCGAAACTTTTGAAGAGGATTTCTGAGATGACAGCGAAAGTGATCACGATTTGTTCACAGAAAGGCGGCATCGGTAAGACCTTTGCCACAACGGAAATAGCGGCAGAGCTGCAGCGTCGCAGCTATCGGACATGTGCAGTTGATGGGGATTGGATGAGCGCGCTGACGTCGCGCCAATTCCCTGATGGCCTGCCGCTGGAAATCGATGCCAATCCTTCCGGGCGCGTTCTTACGCCGGGTACCGCGCACGTCAATCGCATCTATGGTGAAGAACCCTTTGAGCCGCTACGTCTGCATGATGGCCGTGGATTTATGGGGGCGACGGAAGAGCTGAACGATATCAACAACCGCAACTCCGATTGTATTTACGATTTCCGTGCCCGCTTCGCGGAACTGCGTGACCAATTTGACTATATCCTGATTGACTCGTCGCCAGTCTGGTCAAACTTACTGATGGCCAATCACCTTGTCGCTGACTATCTGTTGATCCCAACGCTGCTGGAAAAAACATCCCGCCTCGGTGCCGAAAAACACCTGCGCACGTTGAAGAAAATTAAGGAGCGGTATAACCCGGACCTGAAGCTACTGGGGATCGTGGTTACTCAGGCGACGGTGGCCAACTATAAGAAAGAGGTGCTGGGTGGTCGTTATGCGAGCGTCGATACCGAGAATCTCAAGATGTTGCTGGAGATCCTGGAAGAGAATGGCTTCGGGCCGGAGCAGTTGCTGGAGATCATTCCCTATGTTCAAACCAAAGTCCGTGAAGCCATTGAACTGAACTACACCATGAAAGAATACGCGCCGGACAGCCCATTGGTGGCTCGTTACGACGCGCTGGTTGACACTATCATTGCACGGACAGGGGGCTGATACGATGGCCAAAAACTTCAAAGCCCAAATGCGTGAAAAGCGCGAAAAGGCCGCGTCACCGCAAACGCAGGTTGAAACGCCCGCAGTCGAACGCGAACTGGCGTTACCGCGTAATGACCTGAACCAGAACGACCTGAAGGTCAACCGGGCTGAGCACGAGGACCCTGCAGGTCAGATAATTCGTGTTCCAATCGATGATGTCTACGCTCTTGAGCAAGTTCGCCCCGAAGAAGACTTTGAAGATGAAGTCATCGACGGGATGAAACAAACCTACGGCGATTTTGGCATTTTAATGCCGCCTCGTTGTTTCCCTCGTGATAAGCGTGGGTATCGAATCTGGATGGGTGAGACCCGTTGGCGTTCTGCAAAGGCAAAAGGGGATCTGTTCATCGACATCTATGTCGGTGCACCGCCTGAAAATGAGAAGAAGCGTATCTATGGGCAGCTGATCGAAAACCTTCACCAGTCTGGGTTAAAACCGTTAGCCACAGCAATACAGCTGCAGGCACTTCGCGATGTGCATGGTGAAACTCAGGAGTCGATGTCCCGTATTTTGGGTAAACCCAAAACGTTCATCAGTAAACACATGCGGTTGATTGATGCGCCGGCGCCGGTCATCGCTCTGCTGAAAGAAAAGGTGACCAAGGATGTCGACCTGGTCTATACGCTGTGCCAAATCAACGATATCAGTCCGGAGAGCGTTGATAAACTGGCCAAACTGGTTCGGGATGGAAAGCTGACGCGCCAGGGAGCGATTAAAGAGCTGAACGTCCTGAAGGGTAAGCCGCCAAAGAACCCGCCGCCTCCGACGCCACCAACCAACTCCGGGACAGAAACTCAGGAAGAGAACCGTAACAAAGATGTATTGACGGAACAGCCGGGAACTTCGACGAATCAAACCGGCAACACCGCCGGCGAACAGCAGAATGCCGGCAACGAACAGACCCATAAGACGCAACCGCTACAGGGCGAGTCTAACGTCAAAATCACTCGTGTTATGGTGAAGTTTGAAGGTGGTGAAGGCTATTTGCTGGCTGACCGGATACCCGAGGAATATGGCCAGGTTTGGATAGCGCTGCCGTTAGGTGAACTGTGCATAGATGCCGCAGAAATATCTATCCTGGGGATCAAAGAGGTATAGATGAGTAAAGCGCTGTTTGCAGACCTGGCGGAGCAGTTTTTATCCGTCGCTGTCAAAACCTGGGTGATACGTTCAGAATTACCGGCCGCTGCTGCGGCCGATGTTTTGCTTACCACTGCAATCCAGCAGGGCTTCCTGGAAGACCGTGGACGTCCTTTATTGGGTAATACACTCAATGAGTGGGGGAAGAACAAGAAATACCCGCGATGGGCCATACGGAGCGCTATGGCTCTCCTTTTGGCTGATGGGTGGAAACCCGTCACCCATCCTGAATGGGCTGCCTATGCGGCTATACACGTTCAGTCTAAAAAGGGGGGATCGCTCACCCAACTCCTCGATGTTTTGCCTGAAGGGCTGGACATTGATGTGGTGGCAGGGTGGATCTGCGCGGCGACGGAAGACGCCGCCAGATATCATGAGAGGAAAAAGCTGCGATGACGTTTTCTGATATTGAGGCCGCACTGTCCAGTACCGGGCGACGTGCTTACGCCGGCGTAATTTTAGCTTTCCTGCTTGATGCTCACGATCGTGGTGCTGGTCTGGTCGAGAAACACACTGTGGTGGAGAATGTCGGGATCACAGACACTAATGTTTCGGCGGTGGCGCGCCGCCTGGAGGAACAAGGAATAATCGAGATCCTCTACTGGGATACAAAATCCGACAATCCCACATGGTCCAGCTTACGGAACGGTGCCTGGTCAGCCCCCGGTTATCGTCTGCTGCCAGCTGTACTGCAGTTGTATCGTCGTTGCTGAATGACAAGGTTTCGCATGCGAAACTCACCTGAGGCCACAGAAACGTAAAGGAGCCCCGAATGAAACTGGTAACGAAGAAATCACCCAGAGGTCGACTGTTCCGTGAATTATCGTCGGAAGAGGCGACGGCGGTAGGCAACGTTTGTGGCAGAGGACGCGTTACTTCGCTGGCTGAAAAACAGTTGGCTGAAGCGGTGCTGAGAAGCATGCGTGATCATGACCTTTGGCTGTCTTGTGGGTGCCGCACGACTGCAGAAGATAGGCCACTTAACACCGCCAGTAATCGCGACGGCACTTTGTTTCTGGTGAATTTCAGCGGAGAGCACAGCTCGGATTGTCCGCTGTATCGTTCAAAGCGGGGGGATGATGGCACAGGGCAGGGCGGCGGGCGCCGAACAGCCGGCGCCGTGCGCGTTGATTTTCGCTCGTTCTTGCCGCGAGACGATAATGGGGCTCGTATCTCAGGGCCGGCGAAGCCAGACAGTCATGGCAACGACAAAACAAGTCGTCGCCGTATACCGGCGTTGGCCCGCCTGCTGCTGACCTTGATCGAGACCGCTGAACTTAATCGCATCGATCCTGTTTGTCCTCAACCAGGACGAACTAAAATGCAGGTACTGGAGGCGGTGAAGCAGGTTACAAAAAATGAGCACTTTGCCCAGGGGCGTCCTCTGAGCGAGATTGTATTTTTCGACCCCTGGCTGAAACAAGAACGGCTCGACGCGCGCATGCGTGAACTTGAAAACGAGGGGAAAGCCTGGCCTGCAGGGAGAGCTCGAACTTTCTACCAGATCCTGTTCTCTGAGCAAGTGACACAAGATGAGGTCGTTTTCAAAAGTAAGTTCGGTGAGACAATATTCCGGCCCGAAAAGCGAGTGAGCATCAACGGCGAGGTTGATGGTCATCGGGAGAAATACTGGGTGATCCTGATGTACCGGCGCAATGATGCTGGTACGGTCGTTTGCCGCGATGCTTATGCGCATGCGCTCTTTGATTACGCCTGCCCGGTTCCGGTCGACAGTAACCTTGAACGTGAAACCATTAACTCCATCATGACTGGGGGGAAGTGGCTGCAGAGTTCGGGCTATGAGTTATCCCTTAACAAACCGTTGTTCGATATCACTGTGGACGTTGATGGCGAGAAGCGGTTTGTCTTGCCTGACTTCCTTTTGACCGTCAAACACCCTGGGCGGGTGCGAACTTCGGAGCTTGTCATCGAGACGATGGGCTATACAGATGATGACTACGTCGAACGCAAAGCTAATCAGCATAAAGGGATGAGTACATTGGGTTTGTTGCTGAAAGATCCCCCTCACTGGCCAGAGCCGGCCGATAAGCATGATGCATTTGCGCGGTATTTGTATGGGCGAATTCAGCACCTTAAATAGAATATCAATGCTTTGAAAAACGGGCAGGGCGTTATTCGAATCGAATCATGGATGCCCGACGAGGTTATAGGGAAACTCATCCGTCGAAAACTGGTACAGGCGGAAGGCGCCGATATTACGGTGACGTATACGGTGATCACCGATGAAATGCAGCAGGCTGCCCACAATTTCTGACCACTCTCCTCTGAATAAGGCTGTCGCTGCGCTCCGCTCTTTTCTGATTCCGCCTGGCGGCGGCCACCTCCCGAACACCGTCATATCCCTATAGCGGGCCTGCAGCCCGATGACATCTTGCCATACCCCGGCCTTGGCGGGGCGACGGAATGCCGTCTTCAAGCGGCTTTCGCGGCATATCCTTGCCGCGCGCGGCGGCGGTATTCCACGTCCGCTTGACCCGCGGCGGTGCCTGGCCGCGCTGACATCGGGCCGCAGGGAACGGGTGCCGCACCGGCACCCTCCTGCCGTCCCTTGTCAGACGAGGAACGCCTATGTCCCGCTATGTGTTGGGTGACTCCGTACAAGTCATGTCTAATTTCCCTGCCGGCAGTATCGACTTTATTCTGACCGATCCTCCATACCTGGTTGGTTTTACCGATCGCTCCGGGCGCTCGATCGCCAACGATACGAACGCGGACTGGGTGCTGCCGGCGAGCCGGGAAATGTTCCGGGTGCTCAAACCCAATAGCCTGATGGTGAGCTTCTATGGCTGGAACCGCGTCGATGCCTTTGTCGGCGCCTGGAAGTCAGCAGGCTTCCGTATCGTTGGTCACCTGGTGTTTACCAAACAATATGCCTCGAAATCCGCGTTTGTCGGCTATCAACACGAGAGCGCTTATATCCTGGCGAAAGGTCGGCCGGCATTGCCGGCACAACCTCTCGCTGATGTGCAGAGTTGGCAATATACCGGCAACCGCCACCACCCGACCGAGAAACCCGTTTCCAGCCTGCGACCGCTGATCGAGTCCTTTACCCAGCCTGGCGCCATCGTTCTCGATCCGTTCGCCGGCTCCGGTTCAACCTGCGTCGCCGCTGCATTGTCCGGGCGCCGCTATATCGGCATCGAGCTGTTACCTGAATACCACGCTACGGGCTGCCGTCGCCTGGCTGCGCTGCGCGGCCGGCGCGCGGCATAAGGGGAGGGATACCGATGAACTATCAGGGCCATGAGAAATTACGCGCCGACGTGGCGGCGCTGTCAAACGACATGTGGGATCTGCATTTGCGATTGAGGGAACTGATCAGCGCGCATTTCTGGAACAGCGATGTATTGGCCGATCGTCTGGCCGGCCACATTCTGCGTGATGCGCACGATCGCTACCTTGAGGTCTGCAAAGCAGTCAACGAACTGGATCACCATTTCAGGGAATAGTGGAAAGCAATACCGGGCGGGTAAGGGAGCCTGCCCGGATCGCCAGGCGGTTGCCGTCGGCCGCCGCAGCGTATCGAACGCCGCCCGACCGTGCGGCAATTGCCGGCGCCGCAAAGGGCGCAGGCTGGGCCTGCCCACACCTCTATAAATCCACCTCCTCTGTAGCTGCAGCGTAGTGACGGCCTGTGCCGTCCCCAAACGCTAGTCCGGCTCGGTTGTGTTCAAGCGCCGCGGTGCTCGCCGTCGGCACCCGTTCGCACCCGTTACGGGCATTCAGCCGCGCAACGGGCTTGCGCTGCGGCTTTGACGGCGCCCTTGACCACAGCCCTCAAGGCCGGCCTTTCGAATGGGTACGGCACCGGCCGGTGTCGCAAACCCTGAAACTGTGGAGGTAGTCCCATGCAACATGCTCATTCCGTCAACCTGCAGGTGTGTGAAGCCGATCGTCTGTCATTCCTGCCGTACCTGTTCGACGGCGATTTCCTGCGCGCTGAAATGCAGATTTACGCCACCGCCGATCGCTACCTGTCGGGGTATAGCGACGGGTTCTGGCATTTCATCCGCCTTCCGAATGGCGGCGGGTATATGGCGCCGGATATTGATCAGGTGACGTTGAACAATGCCGATAACTGGTTCGAAAAAACCATCAGCGGCGATGCCGCCGGCATTATTTTGACGTCGCTGGTCATTAACCGCCGCTGCTGGTTCCATCACGACCGCGGCAATGCCGGCATGGTGCAAATGTATATCCAGCGGGAAGACCAGTTGAAAGCCTACATCGATACGCACCCGGAGCGGGCTGATATCTGGCGCGCCCTCGACTGACTGAAGGCGGCGGGGCTGTTTGCCCCGCCTTAAACAACAACACAGAAACCCGAGGTTGCCCATGAAACTGGATGAAGAAACCCAAAAACGTCTGCGCCGATACCAGGCGATCATCAATGAAGACCGTCTGCAATATGGATTATCCCCGCTGACGTTACCGCAAGTGGTCGCCGCCGTTTTTGAATATCTGGCAGATCAGCCGTGCATCTTCTTGCGCGGGGTATTTATTCGACAGTAATGCTGGATTTGCCGTGTAGCCTTACACCTGTGGGGCTACCTGGCACCGCGGGAAAAACCCTGTCACCTGCGGTGACTGGCAGAAGAGAGCGGCGGCGATGCCGCCGCCTCCAGCTGCCAACAATGACTGCATACCCTTGCTGCAGCAGTGAGGCATCTACCGAGGTAAGAAAGATTGATGAAGGGTATCCGCTATGAAAAGGAACACATCTTCCGGTTTTAAAAGGAATAACTACTTGTTTATAAGAGCAGTGTTTGGAAAGTAGTGGTTGGCCACCCTACTATTGCCATAACACATCACATTATCGGGATAGTTGGACAAGGGGGGAGAGGAAAAAAACGAGGGCTTGGGGCAATGGCCGGTCTTACGCCCGACCAGCAGACCTACTCAACCAAGACGCCCGTATGCGGGCGTCAGGTTTCGCCGAACCCGCACGCGGTTTCGGCCTGTCGGTTAGGGTCTCCAAGCCAACGGCAACACCCGCGCTTGCTGCCGGCGTCGCCGGCGCCGCTTTCACTGCGCGTCGTTTGGACGACGAGCGCTAAGGTCGCCCCAGCGTTCGCTGCCGCGCCCGCTGTGTCGGGTTGACCCGTGTTCAACCTTCCAGGATGCTTTAGCCGCAGTAAGTCTTCCCGCCGCAACTGATAACAGCACAACGCCTCGCTTAAACACCAAGGGGTGTATGAACTCCGCCAAAAACTTTTTCCTCCCTTCGGTCAAAAAAACTTTTTGTCTCCGCCCCTTGGTGCCGCTCTTCGCCGTGCTGAATCAGTTTATTGCGACGGCGAATACTCACAGCGGCATCAGTTATCACCCCACGGAGGATTTCAACATGGCTCAACAAAACGTCAACGGCGCGACATCGAAGCCTACAGCAGCATCAGCACTTAAAAACGGCGGTCGTTCTGACCTGCAGGTGTATGAGCTGTTTCTCGCTGTGCAGCGCGCCTGCGGTGGCCGTTCAACCGGCACGAGTGAGCCACCGTCCGTACCGGCTGATGCTGAGTATCTGGTCATCGATCAGGGGGAGTTTGACTCTCTCACCGTTTGGCTGGTCGAGGGGATTCCGGTCGCCGCCAGCGATGAAATGAACCTGACGCACTGGGTGATCAGCGCAGGGCAGTAAAAAGCAGGGTTGCCCCTGCTCCTAACCGCCGGTCTGGACGCCAATCTGACCGGTTTGACAGTAATAACTATTGGAGAGAAATCACATGTCTGACATCGATACTAAAGCACCTGCAAAACCAAAATCAACCGCCAAGAAAAGCCCGGCCAAGGCTGCATCAGCCAAAACCGCAGCGGCGAAGTTTGTTGAAGCTGCGCTGGACAAGGCCGAGCGTAAAAATCTCATGCTCAAAGAGATCACCTTTACGGATCAGAATGCGCGTATTACCCCTCGCACTCAGGACGAGATCGAGGAGATGGCAACCAGTATCGAGGCCACAGGCCTGTTGCAGAACCTCGTCGTACACCGCATGGCGGATGGTCGATACGGTGCGGCTGCCGGTGAGACCCGCCGCCTTGGTATGGATTTGTTGATGGTGCAAGGGCGTTCAGCTGCTGGCGTACCGGTAACGCCGGAGTTTATCGTCCCTGTTTTAGTCGTCGATGAGCAGGACGCCTATGCGATTTCTGTTGCGGAGAACGTGCGCCGCACCAATCTGCAACCTGCTGATCAGCTCGAAAATATGCGTAAGCTGGCTGAGAACGGAACCCCGGCCGAACAGATCGCTGCCATCCTCGGCTTCAGCACTCTGCATGTTAAAAAATGCCTTAAGTTGACAACCGTAGCCCCTGCGCTGCTGGAGCTGCTGAAAACGAATCAAATCAATTTTGACCAGCTGGCGGCGCTGGGCGCAACGGATGATCACCAACGTCAGCTTCAGGCATGGGAAAAGAGCAGCTATTACGAAAACCTCCGGAAACCGAAGGCGTTACGCGAAGCTGTGCTGAACGATGAAGTATCGGCGGCAGACAGCCATATCGTTGAATTTGTCGGACTGGAAGCCTATCAGGCTGCAGGGGGGGAAACTCGAGAAGATCTGTTTGCTGAAAGCGTCATCCTGACAAATCCGCTGATGCTGGAGACGTTGGCTATGGCCAAGCTGCAGGCTGCGGCCGATGAAGTGGCGAAAAATGAAGGGTGGGCATGGGCGGTTGGCCGCAGTCGTGAAGTGCGGCGTTATAGCGGGGACGAAAAGACCTTCGAGCTCCTTTTTGCTCAGGCGAAATTGAGCGACGAATTGCAGACAGAAATGGATCAACTGCTCACCGAGCAAGAACTGCTGGATGACATGTTTGATACTGCTGGACTCGATGCAGACGAAGAATGGGAACATGCGCCGCGCGTTGAGCAGATTGAGGCGCGCATCAACGAGATCAACGACGCCGCCGAGATCAATAAGTGGTCGCCGGAAGTTCGTGCGACGGCGGGCGTAGTCGCTTACCTGAAAGATGGCCAGATCCAAATACAACGTGGCTTGATGAAAGTAGAAGACATCAAGCAACAAGAAAAAGCCAACCGAGAAGAAATCAAGAAGAACACCCCGCCGTCAGAAAAAGGGCTTTCCCAAGTTTTGGTGACCAGTTTATCCGCCGAACGCACATTAGCTGTGTCAGCGGCACTGGCGCAGAACACCAACGTCGCGATTGCACTCCATACGTTCACGCTGGCGCGGCGGGTGTTCGACGCGGGATATTTCTATGTGTTGCACACCTCTGTAGAAAGCATGCGCAGCGGCTGCTTATCCCAGTCAGAAGAGGCTGGTAGCGCGAGCGGCATCGCCAACCTGAAACTGAACGAGATGCATGAGAGCTGGCTGAACCAATTCCCGGAAAATTGGAGCGAAAGTTTTGAGTGGCTGCTGGCGTGGCCACAGGGTGACGTTCTCGGGTTATTGGCATACTGCGTTTCCCACGGCCTCGATGGCCGAGACAGTTATCTCAAGGATAAGCGGGTTGGCACCAAGCTGGATTCGGTAGAAAAAGCCCTCGATTTCCAGATCGGGGAATGGTGGAAACCGACGTGTGACAACTATTTTTCGCGGATCGGCAAAGACCAAATCGTGGATGCTCTCAATAGCGCCGGTGAAAGCGGGAAGGCCAAAGATGCCGAGGGCATGAAACGTAAAGATGCCGCTGAGTTCGCTGCTGCGGTGCTGAGCGAAACAGGTTGGTTGCCGAGCTGCATGGCACCGCAGCCGCAGGCCGAATCGGAAAACCCGGCTGATGCCACTGCCAGTGCCGCGAACGCCAACGATACTGACGCTGACGACAGCGCTGCCGCCTAACTGACAAGGAGCTGCCGCCCTCGGGCGGCAGAACAGACGGATGAAAAATGCATTCAAACTGGAAAAACTTGAGGCGATGAGCGCCGACGAACTGGAACAGTACCGCGATCGGGGCAGGGAGTATCGGGTGATGCTCAACTGCGCGGTGCTGAGCCAGCTGGCGGTGCCGGAAGGCTGGCATGTTGTGGCAGAAGAGGGCTGCGAGTTCTGCGGGTGCGTGCCGGTGGTGTGCCGGATAAGCCCGGCTGGGGATGAGGCGACGGCGCTCTACTTGTGCAGCGCGGGCGCGGATGTGCCGAACTGGTCAATGACGCTGCCGTTTGACGGCGGTCAGTCGCTTGCGTGGCTGTATCTGGATGAGCGTTACACCCCGGTCACGATAAACCGGGTGCTGCACACCGTGGCCGGCTATTACCGGCTGGGGTTCTGGCGGCCGGAAAAGTTGGCGGTCGCGCTGCGGATGGGAGGGCATTGCCTGTGATCCCAAATCATCTCGCTCTGGTGCCGTGGCACCCGTATCGGCAGGCCGTCTGGCAGGCCATAGCTCAGGTCGAAGCCCGGCGTGAAGCGGGCAGACGGTTGCCCGTCTACCCATATGCCACGGCGTTTTTCCGCCAGTTAACCGGACGGCCCACACTTTCAGCCAAGGATCTTCGCATGATTGATGTAACCTACCGGCCCGGCGATCGCCGCCGTGCCACGCGCAAAGAAGACTATATGGACGCGCTCGACACCCTTATCGCCAGCCGGGGAGAGCACTGTTATTCCCCGTTGCCTGGCGACACTCGCGACACGCTGTTTCCGGAAGTGAACCGTCGCCGCCGTCAGCGGTTCGAGCATCGGTTGACGATGAAACACACCCGGCAGGCGCGCATCGATGACAACATCCGACAGCATAAACGGCGTCGTTACCAGGTGCGGAAAGCTCAGGCGGAGATAGAACTTGCGTTCATCACTCCGGGGGAACTTAATCGCTGGGTACGTCGCGCTAAGCAGCAGGGAATAGCGGATTGTGACTTGTTCGGGTTGGTACAGGCGTGGACGAGCCGATTCCCATGCCTTGCCGAACTGGATTGCTACCTCTGGTCAGCGAGGCCATTCTGGGAAAATTGTCTACAGGTCAGTCTGATCAACGGCGATCTATCTGCTGCTGACAAGGCTGATAATGATGCCCGAATTCCCAATCGCCTGATGTGCCGCAAACTGACTGCCCAGGGGCCGGTATTTTAACGGGCCAAAAAAGAAAGCATAGTAATAACAAGGCGCCTGGCGGCGCCTTTTTCTTTTCTGCTTATTGTCTTGGCCCCTTTAGGCGCGCTATGAGGCGTATCCACTCGGTTCGTTGTGCATTCATTAGAGTCGGGAATTCGCTGCGTGTTTAAGCTGCGGGAGAGCATCGGGTCTTTCCCCGGTTGGATTCAGCGTTTTCCTCGTTTTGAATACTGTGCCGAAAGCTGCAAAAGACAACACGCCAGCTGGTGCTTCCTTCGGTGACCGGCCGCAAACGTCCGGCCATCAAGCCCTACTCGACTAATCGCCCGCCGGCGGGCGCCAAGTCTCGCCGAACCCCTTCGGGTTTCGGGCCGGCCGGCTAGGGTCTGAAAGCCAGGTACAACCCCCTTCGCTTGCAGTCGGCTATGCGCCAGCGCCACTTTCACTGTTCGCCGCTGTGCCGGCGATCGCTAAGGGCGCCCCGGCGTTTCGCCGTGTCGGGTATGTTCCTGCTCATCTCACTGGGGTTATCTCTCATCGGCCTCACGCGGCCGCTTTTGTAGCACCGTCGCCCGGTTGCCCGCAAGGGAGGATGAATCGCCGCAAGCGGCGCCCTTGCTGTCCCCCGTTCGCTGTCGCTACGTCAGCTTTTTTGCCGCGCAAGGTTCCGACGATAGATAGATAACCCACCCTGGAAGGAGAACAGCATGAACACACAGAACGTCAACATCAACGTCAACACCGCCACGAAGGAACACTCTGAAAGATATGAAACGGCGGGATTGTGCGAACCAGAGACCCCGGAGCCGTGGGAAAAGCCCGGCGTGCAATATCCCGCAGCCGTTCGAGCGTTGGAAATGGAGTTTATTTACTTAGACGACCTGAATGACCTGTATGCGCAAAGCAGCACGTCAGCCGACGAGCTGGAGCAGGCGCTCTATGTGATTTTCGGCCGAATGACAGAGCTTGTCCAAAGCTGCGGTGCTGATTATAAGCAGCCTGATAAGCCGAGGGTTTCATACGAGATGGCCAAATACTGGATCAGGGGGCAACGGGTAGCGCTGCAATGTTTCGGGGAAATCGGTCAGCGCGCCTGGGAGCATGCACGTTACAGACTGGCGTTCGAGTTGGCGGTGGAGTATTCGTACAACTGACCAGCTGGACGATATACCATCAAAAAGACCTGTTAACAGGTCTTTTTGATGGTATAATAAGACCTGTTAACAGGTCTTTGATGTATAAGACTTTAAGCGGTCTTATTAAGTCGAGGATACCATGCCAAATATCATTTTGAGTGACACAAGTGCGAGCATCAGCGAGCTGAAGAAAAACCCTATGGAAACCGTTGGCGCCGGCGCCGGTTTTCCGGTGGCCATCCTGAACCGCAATAAGCCAGAATTTTATTGCGTGCCGGCGGCGCTCTACGAGCAAATGCTCGATGCCCTCGATGATCAGGAGCTGGTGAGATTGGTCAATGAGCGCCGTAGCGAAGCGCTGGTTGATATCGATCTGGATCAGTTCGCATGACGTATACGGTCAAATTTCGTGAGTCGGCTCTGAAAGAGTGGGGCAAGCTGGACAAAGCGCTGCAGCAGCAGTTCGCCAAAAAACTGAAAAAATGCTGCGAGAACCCGCATATTCCTTCAGCAAAACTGCGGGGGATGCCGGGGTGTTACAAAATCAAGCTGCGCGCCTCGGGGTTTCGTCTGGTTTACGAAGTGATCGACGATTGCCTGAT
>NZ_OCMX01000003.1:0-31333 GCF_900215445.1 Serratia sp. JKS296 | reverse complement strand
TGCCGTCTGACAGAGAGGGGGGACATTTAAGTGTGCTAGATTTGCATATATATCAAAGTGTCATATTAACTATTGACTTGATTTATAATGTTTTTTCATAAAGGTGAGCCGCTATGCCGCGTCCAGTCAAAGGAATAAGCTGAAAGGTGAGCCGGTATGCCGTTAGACTGCTTATCAGCTCACCCTATACCGCATGAAAGGTGAACTCATGTAAGTTTGATAGTTCACCTTTGGGTGAGAATTTAACTTTACACATTCTCACTTCTGATGTAGTGTTTTAGCTAACGGATGATCAAGCAGGAGTTTGTTGTCATGAAATTAGCTAACGTAACACCAAAGACTAAAATTCGGCACCGTAATGAAATAAACACAACATTTTCTATGTTGCCTTTATCTGCTCGACGAATTCTTTTTATGGCGATTGCTCAGCTTGATTCAAAAAAAATGTTGGAGCAAGGCCAAACATTTCGTATATCGGCAAAAGAATATTCTCTTGTTGCTGATGTAGATATCTCTGTGGCTTATAAGCAACTAAAAGAAGGTGCTAATGAACTTCAGACTAGTATAATCAGCATTCCTAAAAGTCAGCTTTTGGAGCCTTTCGCGAGAGCTGGTGATCCCTTGCTACCAAAAAAAGGGAAAAAATCTCCGGTTGATACTATACGCTCTTTAAATTTGACTGAATATTGTGATTATGCAGACAGTGAATCAACCATAGAGCTTAGTTTCTCTCGTCATGTGGAACCTTATATCTGTAGGTTAAAGGATAACTATACTACTCAAGTGCTTCTATCAACAGTTAGATTAACGGAGTCGAACGCAAGCGCCCTTTACCAATTGATAAGAAAAAATATTAGCGCTGGTAAGATAAACTATTTTGACATATCCGTTGATGAACTGAAAGATGAGATGAATCTTTATAAAGTGATTGATGGGGAGAAAGTGTACTCATATCCTGAGTTTAAAATATTTAATCGTGACTTTATAAAGAAAAATGTAGACATGATTAACAAGATGACTGAGATCCAACAACTAAAATATGAAGTGATAGAGAAAGTGGCTCGGAAAGCATCTAAACTCCGTTTTACTTACTCCGTCAGCAAAGACAGTGAAGCTGAGGATGAATTTTCGGATGAGGCGGTAGAGGCTGTAACTAAAGAAGAAGTAAAACTTAGTCGCCCACATTCAAAACGTGACATCAATGAGATTTCCGAACCGGATACTCAGATCCCGCCGGGGTTTAGAGGTTAAGGAGAATGTATGTCTAATATCTATCAGTTCCCACAAGGACAAGACCGGCAACGGTTTAAATCGGCCGTTAAACATGCCAGGAGCGAACGTAAACGATCGGCAGCAAAAAATACGCTCTTTTCCTGGGCTGCTTCTGCGTGGTTCTACTCTCGCCTTGCCGTCGCTTTTACTATGACAACCGTCGTTCTCTTCGTGATAAACCTTCTGTATTCTTTTAGAAAGGTTCTCACGTTTCTGACGGTTGTTCTTGGCCTGATCCTCTACTACACAACCTATGAGCATCATTTTTATAAGGGAAACGATTTTACGCTACTCTTTTGCATAGGGCTCGTTATCATCGCGCAATCGGGTTTAGGGCTTAATATCTTGATGATTCGATATCAACCATTTTTACGGCTATTTCGTGTTAACGATACGAAAGAATCCAGCGATCGCCAACGCGTAAGCAGTGAGGAACCATGAGCGAATTTCTCAGTTTTTATGCAGCTGATTTAGTTCAAATCCGTGGCCTGTTCGTGGCCTCTATCCCTGGAAGAACGGGGTTTGATGCTAGCTCTGTACGTGCATGTTTAAAGAACGATGCAAGATAGGCAAAGTGTTCCCGTTTGACGTCATTTCATTCCGTCAACCGTTTCCACTTTGCCAACCCTGCCGGTGGCTCTCGGAGTTGCTACGCAACAAAAGGATATGAAGATGGATTACCAACAGCGCAACCCACTAACTGATGCAGAGAAAGAATTCTATGTTAACCTGGTGCAGCTTTGCCCCCCAGGAACGGTAATTTTCAGCAAGATTAAGCTCGCTGAAGTTGTAAAGCCAACGGCTGAATCTGGAACTGATAAGTTTTACGATGATGTAAAGAAAATCCTGAGTCATACTCTGGATTTTGCTGTTTATGATTTGAATAGAAATTATACCGTTGCAGTTATTGATTTTCAAGGTAATAGCGCTGCAAATGAAGAACGGAAAACATTCCTTACTTCTGTTTTTGACCAGTTATCAGTAAAATATTTTTGTGTAGAGAGTGTTGCGGAAGCCTATTTAATCGATATTTTTTAATGAGGGTGCTATGGGTTTAGTTAAGAGTCAATTAGACGACATGCAGGAAGAAAGGAAAGATGATTGGATACGTGATTACATGGGGCTTGATGAAGACGATGAGCTCGATGAGTTATCCGCCGATTATCTTGAGGCTGAGTATCAGTATCAAGAGCTTCAAGATCATCTAGCTGATGAAGCTTGGTATCAATTTGAACTGGAGCAAGAGCAAGAACGAGAAATCGCATGGTTGAAGCGTAATCCACATCTAACCATTTACAATCAATATTTACGCTCCTTGAACTCCGTTCTCTCTTTAAACTCCATCCAGGGGAATGAAGCGCTTTTGAAAATGCAAGTGGCCTACTGCGTCACTATTTTAGAATCTTGCCTCAGTGAGATGCTTAAGTCCGTTGTTTTGTCATCCAGGGAATTTTTAGAAAATGCCGTTACCAACGTAAAGGATTTACAGAACTCTACTGTTTCTTTGAAAGAGGTACTTAAAGAAAGTAATATCATCGAAAAGCGGGTAATGAACCATCTATCTGAGTTGCTTTATCACAATATTCCAAAAGTGTTAAATACTTACCAGGCAGTGTTAAACGCTCCTAAACCCAAAGGGCTCCAACTTAGTGAAGTGATAAAACTTACATCACTTCGTCATGACATAGTTCATCGTGATGGAAAATCTGTAGATGGAGTTAAAATGTCTCTATCAGAAACAGATGTAAATTCCTCAGTGAAACTAGTTAGTGAATTTTTGACTGGTGTCAGTCAATACATTACATCAGCTGTTGATGAACGGCATCAGAAAATAGAACAGCAACGTTTAAAAGAAATTCCGCCATTTTGAGTAATGCCCCTTTCGGGGCTTTACTTACCAAGCATCCATTTACAAATCGCTGGTATTCCTTTCCCAATGATTACGATAGCAAAGACAAGATACAAAGTGATGTATGCTGCATAAAACAGCATTTCAGGCCATGATGTTTTTTGAAGAATTTCGATTATGTGGTTTACTAAGTCCATGTACCCCCCCCTTTTTCTCTGTCAGTTCCAACGCCCTGGGCTTCGCAAACTAATTTCGCCTAGCAGCATTAGCAGGTCGTTATCATCTAATTTAGCCAAGGTTTTTAACGCAGCACGAATAACGTTGGTTTTTGTCGCACCGGTTCTCTTGGCGGTGTTTTCTACGAAATCCTTTTCTTCTTCGGTCAAAGTAAACAGCGTAGGTTTAACTTTCTTACGCGTCTCAGGGCGCTTATCCCCTTCTCTGATAAACGATGTTACCTGCTCATTCTTATCTACTGCCTCGGATTCTGAGGCAGGCTTACGCATTGGTAATTGTACTTTTGGTTTTGTTGACATAATTAACACCTATTTACTTTTGACAAATAAACATAAAAAAATAAGACTTATGAGAGTGTACATGTAACCGGTAAGCATCACTCCATCACTGAATTTCAGTAACGCGAGTACCGCGTACGCAACTGCTGTGATCACCGATATGATAGCGAGCATTTATCATCCTTTCTCAATATCAAAATATCCCGACTTCATGGCACAGTAATTCAATCTCACCCTTAGCTTGGCCGTCTTTTGCTTCATGTACGCCCTGCCCTGCGTTAAAGGTTTTGACGTACACGGTACGCTCGCCGATGCGCTGTTTTGTCGGCTGTAACCAATACTCATCGCTCTTAAGCATATTAGCTAAATCGGTGGCGTCAGTATTCCCGCTGCGCGTTGAACAACGGTTAAAGACCAGGTGCGCTTTCAGAGAAGGGTTGTGCTTTTCCTGCGCCGTTCTGACGGTTTCCGTGAGGGCTGCGATAGAGTCGATCTCCGATTGCGAGGACGGCTTTACCGGCGAGAGTAAAATATCGCTCACTGTGAGCGCTGAGCGGAATTCCTGGCTATCGTGACCGGCGGTATCAACCAGGACGATATCGTAGCGCTTGTTCAGCTCTGTGAGCTCTTTACGCAGATCGCCGTAGGCTTCAACGAACGTAAAGGATGGCAAACCGGCGTCCTGGCGACGTGCATACCAGCTTTTCAAACATCCCAGCTTATCGGAGCCCACCATAGCGATGGTTTTCTTCGTCATATGACGAACCGCTACGGCAATATTGGCCGCTTTTGTTGATTTCCCTACGCCGCCTTTGTGACTACCAATCAGAACAATCATCATGACCTCACTCGTTAGTAATATATTCGACATATGCAGATTAGCATTTATCAGATATATGTCAACAGTAATATGTCAGATATATTATCAATAATATATATTCAATATATTCACTAGAGTGTGGGCTGGCACTTCACTTACGATGCGCGGAAACCCGGTTTGCGATCGGGTGCTGGCAGCAAATGAGGTTTAGCCCCTTGTTTCTGGTAGGCTGGCGAAATTGATGGCATTAGAGGGGGTTAGGTGGTGATGGTAAAATAGTCATGAATGATGTAACTAAAATAGATTGTAGATAAGGGGGCATTGCCCCCTACTATCACTTATAGTTCCATCAGGCTGCTATGGGCTCGTTTGTAGTCATCTATCTTTCGCCGTAACTCGTCGCGCTCCCATTTCATAGCACTTAGCTCACGCCTAAGACGCTCAATCTCGTCACTGTGGCGCTCATACGTCATCAATGACTTGAGCAGTGTCTGCGAAGCGGTTTTCTCTCCTAGCCGCTTCCCAACTGCCTCTAGGGCTGTATCATGCTCTGGCTGTGTCCTGATCGTTAATGTACCCATCTTAATATCCTTTGATAGTATTCTGGCGGTCGGCGCCTGGTTCCGGGTTGCGATATTGCCGTCATTATTCCGTTGGCCATCGCGCCGGCGCCGCCACTTTTGATAGCAAATCTACCGATCGACGTCGATGAATGCGATATTACAATCGCCGCACAAGAGGTTTAGCCCAGGCTTGCCCCAAGCCGCCGCCCCACATTCCGGGCAAACGTGCTTGTGTCGCGTCTTTGGCTTGGGTTGCAGAACGACACCCGCGACCTCGCCCCCATCCTCTTCATCATTACTCTGCACTGACGGCACTAACGCCAACGTCAAGAGACGCTCAACCCCGTCTTGTCCGTCTGCAACGGGGTGATCTTGAACAGCCTGCGCCAACGTTTCTCGCCACTGCTCAATAATCGGCGTTAGGTCTTTGGGCTGTTCGACCTTAACCGGGAACCGATCAAACCAGCTGAGCGCAAAACCGGAGCGAAACAGCTCAAGCGTTTCTTTCATGAAGCGGCCGCCGGGGATAGGGTAGTCGTTCATCGATTGCCCGACTTTATTCCCCCCAGGCTGGCCGGTTGATGATGGCATAAGGCCGACCAGTTCCATTTTTGCCGCCCACTGCGCATTGTGATAACCCTTTCTCGACGGATTGCCAAAATGGAACTGCCACATATGGCACTGCTCATGCACTAACGTTTGCATGACCTCGATCAGCGGGTAGACCGGGAAATACTCAGGGTTGAGGGCAATCTCATCTATCTGTGTACCGTCCGCCGGTGACACAAACCGGTTACGGCTGAAATAGCCCATCGTGTTCTTCCCTCGCTGGAACGTGATGAGGCAATCCGGCAGCTGGCCGCCGAACAAGCGCTGATTGTAGAAGTCATACGCCTGTTGCAGCTCCGCATAGGCGCGTTCTGTCGCCCGTTTCGTCATCAGATTTTTCCTCGCTGGAGCCAGTTATCTTAATTTTGCAATAACCCCACTAAAGCCCTGTGTCAACAGGGCTTTTTTATGGCTTTTACATATACTTTTCTGCAAGCAAATCAGCTTCCCTCAAGGCAGGCTCCAAGTTTGTCGTGTAGTCACAGATTACATCCCAACCGTCATTACCATAAACAAAGAGCACCCACCCGACGCGGCGTTCGTAGTCACCAGCGCGGTAAACCTCCAACCGATCAATGTCAGTAGAAAACATATCGGCAATAATGAGTTCAGCATCATTTACTGGTGAATTAACCACTTCCTCGCCATCAAAAACGCTGATCTCATACCCAGCTCGCAGCAGACCGTTAACAGCTGCATTAGCAATTTCTCTCTCGATACGAAGGCGGTTATCTAGGTTCATGTTGCGTTCCTTTTGGATTTGTAATGTACAAAACAGATAATGGCACACATTAATGTATTGTACAATACACCTTGCTATCATTATTGAAGCTTTCGCCCTGGGTTGGGTGTTGATTTACTATCATTATTGTGTGCATCGAGGCGCTGCAGCGAGTTGATTTGATAGCTTTAAAGGGGCATTTCATTATGTAATGCCCTCTGACCTATCCCATTTGACTACATTTTGATTTGCGTTATTCTAATGGAGCTGAGCTTACTCAGCTGGATGAAGCAGACAGATTTACCCTGTCATCCCGCTACCAGCTTCCGTTGGTCAGGCCAAGTCCGGTAAAGGCGATTCTGAATACCAGAGAACTCTCTGGCGAAACCCACCTCAAGGTGGGTTTTGTTATTTTGGGTACACCGATCGCAATTCAGGGATATATCCGATATATGTCGGATATGTCTCATCTCTAAGGTTGTTCTGTCTTTATGAGCTTGTGCTATGATTAAGCTGTACATGCATACAGTGGTTATCATTATCATGAAAGACGGCTACAACCCTTTTCAAACGACCGGCATCAACTTTTTCCGGCACTGCGATGAGATGATCCAGGTTGTCTACCTGGGCGCGTTTCTGGAACGTATAGAACCCGGTACTTTAATTTTCTTTCAACGCCTCGATGGCCTGTTCTGGATGGGGCGGGTATGGCCTGAGCTGTTCTGGTTTGAGCTCGAAAAACCGGTCACAGTCATGGAAGGGCTGACGTTTCTTTCCCAGCAGCACTACATGCGGGTACTTCACGAGAAGGAAGGGGATTTTGTTCATCAGCATGAACTCCCCTTTTAGATTCATATCAGATATATTGATATATCTGATATATAGTCAATCAAGCACTGCCTTGCTTGAAGGGGCTGGCTTCGCCTTTGTTGCTAGATGGCTCAAGAACAAGAACAGCAATGAGATCCCAACCCCTACCCACTTATCGGGATAAGATGAAAACAGGGAGATAAAGAAAAGCCATCCATAGATGGAATACAGGGCGATTCTCGCAAAAATATTATCCATAGGTTCCTCAGTTCGTTAAAAACACACGAAGCCTGAATGTACAAAAAAACATCGGCAATAACAACGCGCACACATCAATATATATGGCATATATCTGATATATTGATATATCGCATATATCTTTTGCTTATCTTAACAGTTGCTGCATTTTTGTCCCCCCAGGTGCTACCATTGGGCAACGTTAACCGATAAGGAAAAGAGCATGGAAAACAGAGTGATTGGGTTAATCACTGGCGCTATCAAGAGTGAAGGGCAATTCCTGGCACTGGCAACAAAAGTGCGTCTCGAAGATGGAAGGGATGAGGTGTTGTACTTTGCATTCCCGAAACTTAAAGGTCTGTTGTTTACCCTGCAAACCAAACTGGGCTTGATGCAAGAAAGCGGCACCTTTAACACGGCACAGACCAGCCAGGAAACCGATCAGGAGCAAGCCCGGTATCGCCAGCAGGCCCTGACGTTCACCGACGAGGAACTTAGCACACCCGACGCCCAGAAAGGGGTAGTGTCGATTTCAACGTTACCCGGAGAGGGGTTTATCACTCTGGATATCGCACGCATAGACGGCCAGCGTGTCAGCTTCGCTATTCCTGATGCCGCCATTGAAATCTTCACCGGCTATATCCTGCATACGCTCAAAGCCGCTGGCGGCGATGCACTTATGTCGCACGCTATCTCAAACCTGGACTTCATGGGGCTTTACTCGGTGGAATACGGCTCAAACGGGGAGCTGGACTACGAATTTTACAATCAAGATCCGTGGCAGATGAGCGCACTGAAGCACCACATGGCGATCTTGTATACCGTCAAGAACGGCACCAGGCAGGAAGTCAAATGTGCGGCCATCGTGAAGACGTCCATACCAAGCGGGACGCCGGAAACGCTCGATATGGCTAAACGCGTCGCAGACGCGCACCCTCGCCTGGCCGCATACCAACACAAATTTGACACCATTCACACCCACCTCCTGCACAATCCATCAGATCAACCGATGGAGCTGGACGCAGCGCTTGATGTGTTGTCGCGCTTATACCTTCGTCATGCCTCCGCAGGTAACGCTTAAGCATATCTCTGATATATTGCTATAGGTACATATCGGATATATTTCATAACAAATATATCCGATATATCATAAAGGTGATATATCTTATATATCTTTGTGACTCATCAGCGCGATCGCGTCTTCCGGCTGCATCGAGAACATCAACCCCAGGTCGCGAGTCACATCCAGGGCAAATATCTTGGTATAGACTTCCGTACTCTCGATACGTTGATGTCCCATCAGCGCCTGCACTTTCTTGATGTGAACGCCGTTCAGCAACAGATGCACCGCGTAGCTGTGCCGGAACGTCTTCGGCACGATAGGGCGCACCGAGAACGTTACCCCGTCACGCTCAGCACGGCCAACAGCCGCCTTTAACCAGTTACGCGGGGTTTCACTGCTCTTGAATCCCCAGATCGGCGTTGCTCGCCGCGTCATCAGCTTGAACGTCGCAATATACTCCTGCACCCGCCGGACATAGGCCACATCCGGCAGCGGCACCGCGCGCAGCGGTGGCAGCTTCTCTTCCTCTTTCTGGCTTTCCAGGGAAGGGCGGCCAACACGCCGCCGGGGTGCCTGGCGCTGCTTGAGGGTGCGCAAGCGAACAAAGGGCATCAGCTGATCGTGAAAGAAAAAATCGTTCGGGGTCAGCGCAGCGGCCTCGTTCGGGCGTGCGCCGGTGTTCCACAACGTCTCGAAGAAAAGCCGCTGGTGCATGTCGGGAAGATAGGAAAGCAAAACGGCCACTTCCGGGGCGAGCAGATAGAGCGGCAGATCCAGACCGGCGGCGATCGCCACTTCGCGTAAGCGAACGGCGTGATCAAATCCCCACATCGGGGTGATTGCGCTACGCGAATTCTGCAAAACGGCGGGGGGTAGAAGACTCAATTTTTCAATCTCCGCAATCTGGTCACTATTGCATCACCCGGTCATCAAAATCGATTGCCGGATGCTGGTGTGGGTTAATTGTGGCAGAAGGACGGGAGTAGGGCGATGGGAAAAATTCGGTGATCGGTCAGAATGGGATTTGGGGAGTTTTCGGGTATACGCCAGAAAAACCCAATACAGCCAGGAGGGAAGCCGGGCGAACGGGACGCCCGTCGCCGTTGCCCGGCAGTATCAGCGGTGTGCAGGCACTTGATACCACAGGGATTATAACGCGTAAGGCCAGGGGAGGGGAGCGATTGGGCTCTTTGCCGGTAAAGCCCAATTGGCGCGACACTATCAAAAGAGATCGCCCGGAGAGGGCAGTGAGACACCAATCAGGCGAAGGATAAAGCCCCGCCACCCTTTGTTAGCCTGTTGGTTTATCTTATACAGTTTATTTCGTTCTTTTATGAGCTTCTCCCATTCGGAACATAGCGTTATATCATCGAGATCGGTGATGTGCTTAACTTCACCATTAAATACAACCGTGTTAATACCGTTTCCAACATTCATCGTCTTATTCCCTTAGTGGGCTTATCAGTAAAGCCCGCAGCTTAACAGTTAACGTGTGTGCTAGGAAGATAGCCGGGGTAAAAATCACTTTAACTTCGAGACGAGCATTTTCATAATAATCATAGAAACAACCAATATAATTGAAACAATCCCAAGCCCAGCAAACAAGATATTATAAGGTTCCGATAAGTAGAATGCGCGAAGTGTCATTACCGAGAACATAAAAAGTAGAAAAATCAGAACTGTATGGCTCATAGCTAAACCCTCTTCCATATGTAAACTATCTTTTTATTGGATAATGCTTGTCTTGCGTTCTTCTCTCTTGTTCAAGATTCTTTGTTTTGTTGCTGACTTTTCTTTGCAGCAACAAATACACAATATATATTAAAGGTATTAAAAGAAGAAACACCGGATACATCCACATTACAATGTCATCCATGTTAACTCCTTTCTCTCATGGTAGAAATCAAAACAGAAATAAACAGCATAACCACGGCGACGAGTGTTGAACCATACGCAATCGCTAAAGTTACCTGCGGATCTCCGCTCCATAACCCTTTATCATGATAAATACCGGCTGATGACAGAGTAGCCAATACAAGGTAGGAAAGGAAACATAAAAATGATACTGCATCACGCTTTAGATAAAGAATAATAACTAGGTAAAGCACGAACAGGGTAGGGACTGATAAAATGACTACCTGAGAAAAAAATTGTTGTATTTGCATCGTCAATTCCCTTTAGGAAGCAAACAAATAGTTTACACCAAAAACATAAATCGCCGTGACTCCGAACATAAACCCATATAAAGAGATCCAATAGATCGGAGGCTCATCATATACATCTCTAGAAATGATGGCTTCTAGCGTCAAAATCAAGTAAGCGATAAACATAGCTGCGTACATGTTAAAGCTTTCACGCCAGAACGTGAACCATATCCAGGGAACCGCTACAATAAGAGCACCCAGAAAAATAAGTCGAGACAAAAACATAAAAACCTCCTTTTTCGAATCACAAAGATGATGATACATCGTTTGATATCTTGATTCAACTTATTCCTTTATGCATATCATCAAATTTCTCTTTGAATTTGACAACCTCATTATAGCAAAACTTCCTTTTTCGCCATGCGGCATTATGGGTACAGAGGGGGAGTTGAAGCCCTTTTAAAACACCATCACTTTTGAAAGCAAAAACCAATTCACCTTCGTCAATGCCTAAAAGCGCTGCGAATTGAGCCGTGTCTAGGGTTAGTCTTGTCATAGAAGGTACCGGGATTATGGGATGTAGCCGCCAGGCGGCTTTCTGTTACCCACGAACTCCACAATCGCCCCTGATAGCCTTGCACCGGCTATCAGGGCGCTCCCGTTCGCGGAGGTGGCTGGTTGGCCTCTCCGCTTCACTGGCTTCGCTCATGTGGATTTGTGGATAACAGGTGGTGATAGCATTTAAGCTGGCAGCAGCTGCTGACCAGGCGTAAAAATGGTATCAAAAAAGGGTTCGATCGCTGGCCGGCCGCCGATAGGATGATAGTAAAGGGGGGGCTACTTCACGTACTTCCAGGCAGACGCCGGGACTTTATCGAATATGCGTCCTACCGCCAGTTCTGCTTTGCGGTGATCATACGCCCCGAGGAAAAACGCCACATCATTATCATCGACCTTATCCCGCATATGTTCATACATGCGCTCTAACGTATCGATGTTACTTGCCTTGCGGAACTTGAAGAGAAAGGATTGTTTTTCCATATGCTCACCAAAAAAAATCCGACACACCTGGATGTGTCGGATATATATCATTGCATATATTATCGAGTTATCACTGATTTTGTGATGGGATCAGGAAGCTGTCCAGCGACTTACCCTGATCTAAGGCATCTTGAATTGGTCGCGGTTTACGGCCAACGCCTGACCAGTAATGCATTGCACCGTCTTGCTCATATTGATATTTAGGTGCGCGTTTTACGCCGGTTTTGGATTTCTTGCTCGAACCGCCTGATGATTCAATACCCAACAGCTCACTAGGGTCAAAACCTTCTGATTGGATCAGCTGAAGCAGTTCCAGGCGTTTCGTTTCACGCTCAGCACGTTCTTTCTTTTCACGCTCAGCGTCTTCGCGCCGTTCTTCGATAACGATGTTCAACTTTTCTTGCATTTCGACCAACAGATCGAAGTCAGTTTCACGCGCAAATGCGCGTACTGAACGGATGTTAGACAAAAGACCTCTAACTTTGGTGTAAGTGTCGTTCTCGCTCATCACTTCCCCTTAGATTTTTTAGAAAACTCGAAGCCCAGCTTACCTGTGGCTTTATCCTGCAACACCAGCATGGCGTCGAACTTTTTACCCGCGCTACTGGTGAAACCTTTAATCTCGCTTGATTTGCCTTTCTTGAGGATGGTTTCAACCTGATTTGTTGTCAACTTTTTCTGTGCTACCGTTGACCAGATTTTAAAATCACATCCCGTACAGGCAAAGAGTTTTGGCCGAACCATGATCTCGTTATCGCAGTTCGGGCATTTCTCGGTGAGTCGAGGGATTTTACCTTCTTCCCTTTTCTCGCCTTTAATTTCGCCTACATTAACGTCTTTAAGTTGCTCAGTCAAAAATTCATATAAATCGTTTACGAACTGATCAACAGTTAAGGCACCCTCAGCAATCTGCAATTGTTGCTCAAACCAAAGTGCGGTCATATCAGGCTGCGTTGCCACTTCCGGCAACGCATCGAAAAGCGCCAAACCGGTGTCGGTGGGGATCAGCTTCCCTTTTTCAACAGTGATAAAGTTGCGTTTCTTCAACGTCTCAATAATCGTGGCGCGGGTTGCCTCAGTACCGATTGAACCGTGCGCCTGATCGTTGTCCTTGTCCTTTTCTTTAAGCAGCTTCTTAATCTCGGGGTTATCAACAAAATCAGCGATGCGTGTCATCGCCGAGATTAAACTGGCTTCATCAAAAAGTTTTGGCGGCGTGGTTTCTTTCTGCTGAACGGTAGTTGAATCGCAACTCCCATTCTGGCCGACCTGCAATTGGCTGACGGTTTCAAAAGCCGTTTCAACCGTGTCGTCCTCTCCCACTTCTTTCGGCTCTTTCAAGTACGCCTCAAAGCCCGGATGCACGTCCTTAATCGCTCGGTATGTGAAGGTATGGCCGTTAGCTTCAATGCGCCCTGTAGCCTCCTGGAAGCGCTTAGGCGGCATGAATTGAATAAGGTACTGCTTGGCTATGGCCGTATAAACATGCCGCTCATCGACGCTCAGTTTGTCCAGGTCAGGGACGTTATCAGTCGGAATGATCGCCGTATGAGCTGTGACCTTGCTACTGTTAAACGCCTTGCTCTTGCGGGTGGTGTCTACATCAGCATCAGCAAAAGCGGGACTGGCTTTCAATGCGGCCACCACGTCCGGGGCTTCGGTAAACTGCTCATCGGACAAATAGGCGCAATCAGAGCGGTTATAGGTGATCGCCTTGAATTTCTCACGTAATCCCTGCGTGACTTCAAGCGTTCGAGCGGCAGACATGCCGTGATCGCGGTTCATTTGCTGCTGTAGCTTGCTCAGATTAAACGGCAGCTTTGGCGCGGTTTCTTTGTCCTTAACCGATGCCTCAACCACGCGCGCCGCTTTACCGTTCACCGCTGCGGCCAGCTCGTCCACATAGCTTTTCTGGAGTACATGCCCTTTTTCATCAACCGGGGCGTCTTCCGGGAATTGCAGGCGCGCAGTCAGGCTACCGGCACCGAATGTAAACGAGCCATCGAGCATGTAGTAATAGGACTTACTGTGCGCCTTATTAGCACGCCAGCGCCGAACGATGAGCCCCAGCGTTGGCGTTTGGACACGACCAACCGACAGCACACCACGATAACCCTGAGATTGCGCCTCAATACTGTATGCGCGGGTTGAACTTAAACCGTAAATCTCATCCCCGACGCTGCGGGAAAGCGCCTTAAGGTAATCACCGTGAAACTCTTTATTGTCACGCAAATCAGCTAACGCTTTTTTAACGCCTTTATCAGTGTTGTCGTTAATCAACACGCGCTTTACCGGCTTATCGCAGCCGCTATAAATCAACAGCTCATCAACCAATAATTGCCCTTCGTCGTCCGGGTCGCCAGCGTGAACAATAACGTCAGCTTGTTTAATCAAGTCGAGCACTTTGGTTACATGCTCAACCTTATCCGGCGCAATTTCATATTGCGGTGGATAAAGCTTTAAAGGTAAATCATCTTTGTTCCATTGTTTATACGCCGGGTTATACACTTCCGGCTGCACCGTTTGTAAAACATGGCCGAACAGCCAGGATACTTTATCGTTACCGCAATCAATATATGCGCCTTTGTGGTTACCGCCGCCCAGGGCAGCAGCAATGTCTTTAGCTACTGCCGGTTTTTCTGCAATAAAAAGTCTCATATCAATTATCCTTATTCAAAATCAAAATTATTTTTTCATACAATCACTTTGTACTAAAGACTGAATCTCACCCGCTGCCGCAACAATAATTTCTCGTGCATTATCTTTATCAAAAGCGTTAATTATTATTGATAGCTGATCGCTGACATACCCTGCTAATGCAAAAGCTTCTTCATTGTCATCGTCCCTGCTGATATTGAAGTGGTCGTTTATGTCATCGTATTCCGGAAAAACAATCAGTAAAGACCTGCCTTTTGTACGTTTTCTGTATTCAGTAACCTGACGGCCTACGAATTCTTCCGTCATGTAGTCTTCAATTTCCAACGTATCGTATTTAGGATCCATTTTTAATCATCCAGCTGAAGTGCGCCAGTAGCAAAGGCAGCTTCAACAATTGCCGAAAGCTGATGTGTTGGCATGTAATTTTTGTAATTAATCCATACTCGCTTGAATTTTCCATCCACTTCCACCACGCGCTGTCTCCGCTCATTACAATCACTGTCAATCCATACTCCGTTAAACAATGGTGAACTCTTGTTTTTGAAATAGATCTCTTGATCTTCATAAGTCATGATGCTCAACATCTTGGCAATATAACGACAAACAAGAGCAAAATGTTTCACTGAACCGTCTTTATCTTCAAAATCAATAACACCACCTTTTTTTATTTTGAATTTCCCGGATGTCATTATCAATGCACGGTATGGCTTAGTAGGGAAAGTCCATGTTGCATAAAAGCTATAAAGCCCTCGTTCCTTTTCTATCCACGCTTCCGCAACGAAACAAGACTCACTACCATCCAGACAAGCTGAATAGCGAGGGGGCACACAAAATGAATCGCTGTCGTGAGAAATAGGCTGCGTATATTTCCCAAGGATGAAAGTGTCACCGACTTTCATATCCCTGATTGAACGCTGAAACCAGAGTGGCATACGGCAGTAACGCATAAAATCATAAACCGTCAGTATTGAGCTCGTTTTCATAATTTACTCCATTTATTAGCCATACGGGCACACCGGAAACGTTAGCCAGCTTTCAAGCAAACACTCAGATTCTGGTTCCCAATAAAAGTAGTATCCCGATGTATGAAACCAGATAGGGGAGCCGTCAATCTCGCCTATCTGGTCAGCACCCTTTTTCAACTCATCGACATAAAATTCCGGCTCACGGGAATCCATAAGATTCTTTTCAACTAGCTCAACACGAGACAGAGAATCGATTTCTTGCCGCAAGTCTTCTGGATCAATAACCTCCCCCATTTTCGTATCGATGCCAAAGGAGACATTTTCCCCCGTCATTGTTTTCTGAATGAATTGATTCCACATTCGCTCATCGAGACTGACAACATGCTCACAAATGCATCTCAAAAATGATGATTTCATACATTCCAGCTCAAACGCGTTAAAACTGGCATTCAAACCGTTAATATTTACCATTGGCACGATTTTAGACAATTCAACTACTGCATTGCGTACCCTTTTAACTGTTAAGCTAGCAGTAATATCATTGCCCGCAGACGGGAGGTTATGAAGGACTTCTGATAGGATCAGAACCGCCTTATTAACGGTTTTAATATCTAACCCCAATTCGTTTCTAACCAAATAGCGAATTAATTCAAAACCGCTTCGCCCCAATCTAACACTTGCTTCGGATTGACGGTTCAACCTTTTAAGCACTTGGCGATCCAGTTCCATAACGACCTCACTTAAGTAATCGAAAAGGGGATATCTAAATCGATGAAATCCAGCAATCGGCTACCGGAGAGCATCAAGATTTTAGGGTGGTTGTTAACAAGGCTTTTAGAACCACTCGACGTTCGCCCCGTGTGGCAGAAAATACCCCTGCACTGAAACACCTCGATCAGCTCGATAAAGTCCTCTACATGGCGCTTGTTGATTTGATTGCTATAACGCTTGGCCTGGATGAAGTAGAGCTCGCCATCGTGCCAAACTTTGCCGTCAATACCGCCGTCACCGGAGTAACGTTTATTACGCTGGATCTTGAAGCCACGGCGCTCAAAGACTTCGAGTAACAATTCCTCAAACGTGTACGGGTCAATCTTTCGCAGATACGCCAGGCGCTGCCCTGGATGCGGTATCTCGCTGAGTTTCGCCAATACCCGGCCAGCCTGGCGGATCTTGCGTCGGTGCCGCCGCGTTCTGCGCCGCCAGGACAACCAGGCGAATAACAGCAACACAGCCAGGAAGGCTATGGCATGGAGTAAGTGAAAGTTCATCGTTGCATTCGCTATCAAAAGTGGTGGCGCCGGCGCGATGGCCAACGCGAAAATGACAGTATTTCCTTCGCCTGGTCAGCTGCAGCTGAGAAAGGTTTGCTATCACCCCATCATCAGAGCGTTATCCACAAATCCACATGAGCGAAGCCAGAGAGCGGAGAGGCCAACCAGCCACCTCCGCGAACGGGAGCGCCCTGATAGCCGGAGCAAGGCTATCAGGGGCGATTGTGGAGTTCGTGGATTAACGCGGGGCATCACCAGTAATACGTTTCGCCTACCTTCTTCCCGTCGATATAGATATCGACGTAGTTTTGGCTCCGGCACCCTGGCGGGTAATGGTTCCCGTTATTGATAATGCACAGCTGATCACGTTTGAACTCGGCGGGCTTGGTTTCGTACTTGGTACACCATTCATCACCGTGACCACGCGCCCAGCTCACACATTCTTTCCGCTCGGGAAGCCATGCGCCTTTACCCATGCTGGCGTCGCCGCTGCTCCCACTGTCCACCGCACAGGAAGAAAAGCTCGGCAGTGGAGACTTACCCTTCTTGAGCCGCTTTAACATCGCTGAATGCGCACCGCCACACCCATCAGGAAAACCACCGGGTAGGCAAAGCCAGATAGCGCATTCATCCTGTGATGCCGCATAAGCGACTTTAGGCGTAAATCCAGACATCAAAAAAAGGGCGGACAAAGCCAACCCTGCAAGCAAAGTTTTCATTTTCACCTCTAGATATATTTGCTACTGAAAGGTATTTAGCGGGAGAGATAAATATCCGTATTTCGACCAGACCAACTGTGTTCGCTCTTTTGATATCTGATTACCCCCTTAGCACCGTGCGTGCGCAGCCACGATTTAGCATTGAAAAAATCATCGGCATTATTGGCCGTCACCATAACAAACGGCGAATGAACCACTGCATAATAGACGTCTACGCCATACGGCGTATCGGTTGAAAAATTTCGGATAACACGCGACCATTTCCCGTCTACATGTGGTGCCGGGTTAACAACATAATTTTCACGCCATTCCGGCAGCGTTCCGTTCATCGCTGTCGGCGTCTTATCCCAATCAACAGGCGTCGGAGGCGGCGGAGAAGAACACCCTACGAGAAGCCCCGACACCAATAGCAATTTAATCAGCTTCATGATTATTCCTCACTTAATTTAAAACAGCTCTGCTTCCAGTTCGCCTAATGAGAGCATGATTTCTTTTGATGGGTAGTTGAGGCCAGGCTTACCCACAGCCACGCCTTTGTTAAGATTTTTTACTTCATGTTCAAGCTTAGGGGAGACAGAAATCAGTCTATCCATAAAGTAGTGGTCGTTAAAGTAGAAAGCCTTATTACACTTAATCGGGTTTTCACCTTTTAGAAGTATAAATTCTTCATCAAACTTCAATGTACCAAGCTCTTGTGGCAGCACTAATGCACGTTGCGCATCTGATTCTGATTCCCCTCGGGTAGTCGAGCTTTTCGCCATGCTCCGGCTTTTCCCTTTGTTTTTTACCGTGGTATAACCCAGCTTTGCAGATACCTCATCGGCATCTTCTTTTTCACTGACCGCATAAATCACGCGGCACGGGTGGTTAGCCATCAACGACTTCGCACCATACAAACCATAAATCTCGATAAGCTGGGCGATGTTTTGGTAAATAGTCAACAGCTTTAACTTGAAACCCGCAATAAAGCCGGACGCTTTCTTGATGTAATGCATCGCGCCAATTGATGGGAACTCATCGAGCAAAAACAAAACATCGTTTTTGTTTTCCGGTACAAAGTCGGGGTTTTCTCGCATACTCACGTCGATTGCAAAGTTGAAAAACAGATTTAAGAATGAGTCCGCAATCTTTGCATCGTCCGCGTTAACACCGATGTAGATAGTGATTTTCTTTTTGCGCAGTTCGCGCAAATCAAAATCGTTGCGATCAGTAGCTGCGCGAAAAAGCGGTAGCGTAAACGAATCGAGTTTTTTCTGGAATGTCTCCTCTGTACTGGATTTTGCCTCCCCCTCAGCCTCAAACAATTTTTTTATTTTGTTGAGTGCGTCGGTGATGACGTAGGTATCGTTCATGTTGCCATCAGCAAGCGTAACCAGTTCTTCCCGATCGCTCAGTAATGCCTCCTGGTCTACGGCATAGTAGAGGTCAAGAACCGTACCGATTGAAAACACAGGTTTTACACCGATGTTTTCAAGGTACTTTTTATCATACTTGATAAGGAAGTAGAGCAACTCTGTAAACCCTACAAATACCCGGCTCGCAGCACTGTTAAAGTGGGCTTCAGGCCCGGTCAATCCGATTGACGGCCAACATGTTTCCGCGAGGTTCTTTAAATAGCCCGCTCCTTTCTCCGATGCGAGATCTATATAAAAAAGCGGGTTAAATCCGTGGGTTTTACTGCTGAACGGGTCGAGCAGGTAGACTGAGTGACCTAGCACACGTTGCCGGAACTTGCTGGTTATCATGTAACATTCTTGCTTCGGATCCAGCACAATCATCGAGTGAAGCCAGCTCAATAGGTTCGGTATTACAACAGCCGCCCCTTTACCGGCGCGCGTGCCTGCACCCATCGAGATAAAATCAGGAGCAATGTATCTAATGAGTTTGCCTTTGTATCTGCCGATGATAACGCCGCCTTTTGACTCGTCCCCCCAGGTCACAACCTTCGAGCGACGAATATCAGACTCTGAGGCAAACTTTGCATCGCCGTACAAATTGCTCTTGGTTTTATTCCCGGACAATAGCGCAACGGCAAAAAGAATCACTGAACCAAGAAACCCGATCCCCAATGCCTTAATTGCGCTTAGACGAATATCGAAACGAATATTATCACCGGTCAACACCTGCCATAACATGCCAAATCGATAGGATTTATATATTCCTTTAACCCCGATACCGTTTAACGGGTAAACGGCAACGGTAGCTATCATCCAGACAATCGGCAGTGAAACAACGATGAGAAATATCCACTGCTGCTTATTAAAAGATTTCATCTCGGAACCTCTTCTGATACGCCTCTTTATCGGCGTCCTTGAAGTAAATTTCCCCGATCCGCCGAACATCCCCCTCAACCTGGATACTGGCTATCACGTCAATACAGTTCAAAACCTTGCTGAGAATGACGCTGTACGGCAACATCCGGCATTCGCTGTTCTGATAGCAGCGCTCGATTAACCCCATAATGGCCTCATACGGATCGCCTGAGTGCTGGCTTGTTATCGCGCCCTCATGTCCAGAGGTGGTGATTTTTAAAAAGTCCCACGCCTCTCCGCCACGAATTTCTGTTTGCAGGATGCGGTCGGGGTTCATCCTGTAGTTGGCTCGCAACAGCGAGCCAGACGTCACTATTTCGTCATCACCATTTCCTGACTCACTTGGATAATATAGATGGGTGTAGTTTTTATGTTTAGTGAATTTAACCTCTGGGTTATCTTCAAGAGTGATGATCCGCAAATCGAGCGGGATGTATTCAATTAACGTTTTTAAATACGTTGTCTTACCCGAACCAGTCTCCCCGACAAATAATATTGTTTTCCCGTACTCGACACACTTCTCCATAAAGTTAGGAAAGTCTTTATCTTTGTACATGGTCAACAACATTTTATTTCTGTCACTTAACTTCTCTGCACCAGTCAACCGATTATAAAATCCGGAATCAATGTATTGCTGATGCGGTATCTGCACAGACGACGGTTTTCGAAGTGTGATTGATATTGTATCCCTCTCGCAAGCAGGCGGGAGAATAATCTGCCCCCTTTCCCCCGATTCCAAGGTGGCCGATAAAATAGGTTTTAGACTACTGATTGAATCACCATGATAATTAGCTAATCGACGAGCGAACTTTTCACATTCAACAAAGGGCAACTCAACTTCATGACGTTCCCACTTACCGCCAATTTTTGTAAAAAGCTCGTTGGGGCGATTAACAGCGATTTCTGTCAACCCTGGAAGGTCTAGAAACTCGCCAAACATTTTGTTTTTCTGATACTCAAGGCTTTCATTCTTTGCCATGTTATCCCCGCTTATACTGCAATCGGTAGATTTTTGAGAAGTCGATATCTCTGCCAGTGACCAGCGTAATGATCTCACCCTGATTTTTGTAAATCGTCGGTGGGATATTGACGCTGTTTTCAAACGCGGTTTTCGCCATATCGGCAAACGCCTGACGGCTGTTTTCCGTGTAATCGGTATTGCGGTCTTTTTTACCGGCGCTGTCTGTCGCGGCATTCGCAATATCAGGGATGATCCCCAGCATCATCGCCCCAACAAACCGATCGAAGAAATGCGTATCAACCCAGCCGTCCATACCCGCTTCGCCGAGCTCACCCGCTGCCGCTGTATCAACCAGCGGGATATCCAGGAACGGCTTCTGTTGGGTTCTCAGCTTGGTCGCAATGACAAACGCGCGCGCCTGGCCGTGGCGAAGCGTTCCCGTCTTGTAGACCAATGTCGCCACAGTGCCTTTATCGAGCAGCTTGGTGTTCTTACTGGCGCTATACACATCTTCCGTCAGCTGACATTGCAGTTTACCGGCGACGTCCGAAATAAAGCGGCGAGTTAACGCACACGGCAACGAGGTGTTCTCCGGTAAGTAAAGGTCTGGGTTATACGGTATACGCCGTACCGCCTCTAAAGCCCCCTCATCGCCCTCAGATGCCGCGTTAGTGTCTGTGCCTTTAGACGGTACAGCCTCAGCTTTCTCGGCGTCCTCTTGCGTCTCCTGCTTGCGGCTAGAGCCACTCGATTGACTTGATGAGGTGTTATCACTGACGACCGCCAACGCCCTGGAGAATGTGATAGGTGCCGGTGCGCCAGGTGTAGCGGCAGCGGCTTCAGCACCAGGTGTGCTCTCTGCCGACTCCGCTTTCGGCGGCTCTTCTTGCTTGAAGGGGTCAACACCCTGACCGAGATCGCTACGCCGGTTAACGCTGCTTTCCGTGGATTTTACGGTTTCTGGTTTATCCGTATTATCCGGCGACTTGTATTTTGAATAGATTTTAAGGCCGACGACCGTGGCAATTATCAGCGCCAATGTGATGAAAATCAGCCCTTTTAACACCCGGTCTTTTTTGCTTTTTTTGAGCTTAATAACTTCCGGCTGGTGAGTTAACACCTCTTCTTGAACATCGTTTTCCCGCGATTCTCTTTCCTGTCGCTCGCGTAACTCCTGCTCTATTTCGGCGACGGTTTTTTCTCGCTGTTGCGTTGGTGAGTTATCAACCTTCGCTTTTTCTTCTCTTTCCCTTAATTCTTGTTCGATTTCATCAGGCCTTTTATTTTCGTTACTCATTATCAACCTCCACGCGCTCGACATTTGGTGAAACCGTCGAACCATCTTTCACCGTAACCTTCCCAAAGCCTTTATTGACCAATCCAATAACTGCATTGCCATAACGCAAGACAAAAGATGGATTGGTTTGCGGGATCACGATGACTTTGTAATTCCCCTTTTGTTTAATACCTGGGTTGGTCGCAATTTCTTTCCCATTGGAATACATAAACGCGGCAGGCAGCTTTTTCACCGGCGAAAAACCGATATAGGTAAACCGACCATCATCATAGGCAAAATCAGGCGTGATCATGCCGCTGTCTTTACCAACCTGCATGTAGTATTCCCAATTGCGCGGTGCCTGGGCGTTAGCCAGGGCTTTCTCTATGCGCTGGTTCTCTTGTTGCTGCTGTAACTCTTTTAACCGCGCAGCTTCCATTTTTGCGGCTTTAGCGCGGGTTTCCTGTGGGTAGGTATAGCTGACCACATAGGAGATCGTTCCCGATGGCTTACCGGCCTCCTGAACATGCAGCTCGACGCTGTAGTATCGTTTGGTCGTGACGATAAAGAGGTTCGTCACCCAATCCTTACTCGTCGGCTCAAACACCTGGTTAACCTGCTGGCCGTTCTCGCCAGGAACCGGCTGAGCGATCGGAACAGCCCGGATATAGACGCGATTAGCGTCATGCTTAATATCCCAGCCTTTTTCCATGCCTGGACGGGCATCAAGCACCGTCTCTTCATCGTCAAACACCAGGGTAGAAAGATATCCGACACCGGCAGTGATCACCGTCGTGTTAGACGCGTTATAGCTGACCTGCTGCATTCTGCTGTCATAGCCTCGGCTGCTTGGCGAAACAGCCGCACCGGCCGTTTGCATCAGCAAGGCACTACTCAGCACAAGCGCGATGGTTCCAGATTTCATCATGGCGTCACCCCGTTCTCTTTTTCGGCTTCATAGCTGGTCACAACAAAGCCGAGCTTGTTGATTTCACGCTGTTCCTCAGTGAGATCCTTGGTCGGCACATAGCGGAAAGTGATACGCGCAACCCAATATTCTTCGCGCTCCATACCGGATTTAATGTTACGGATGGTTTTCTTAAATCGGATGGTTGCCAGCAGATCAGGTTTTGTCGCTTCGGTGATAAAATCTGAAATCACATTGATTCGAACTGTGTTATCAGCATTGTGATAAATCACATCAGGAGCGTTCTTGCCATTAAATACGGCGAGATACTCTTTATTCACATCATCCGAGTTATAAGCTTGAACACGGTTATAGTCGTCTTGCAAAGAGAAGTAGTTATACCGCTCCCGAAGTTCGATATAATTTTCGGCGTTTACTTTATTGGTTGCCAAATCCCCGGAGATACTCTCTTCGGTAAATTCGCTCACCTTACTAATGGTTCCTGCTGCCTTATCCAAAACGTAAAGGCTGACTTTAGTCTCTTTCAGCGGCAGCAGGATAAGAATGGCGACTATCGACAAAATGGCGATAAGCACACCGACAGCGCCGATAAAAAAACCTACTTTTTTATCACGCTCATCCCGCTCCATGTTTTTTTTCTCAAACCCCTGAGCGGCTTTTATTGTCTTTTCGATATTAGACATTATTGATTACCTCCGCCGAATTAACAGGAACCAACTCACCGGATGCCGAGGGCGGCAACGGTGAATTTGAAGCACAGCCAGCTAAGACGCAGATAAGCGCCATGACAATGAGTTTATTCATGTGAATTACCTAATTAGATTGGGAATTGCTGTGAAACAGATGAATGAATATCAAGACGCGCGTGAGTTGTTTCGCGCAATAACCTTTTGTACGACAGCACGACCAACGCGGCCAGCTCCATAGCCCGTCCCGGCAGAAAGGCCGGAGGATTCTCTTTGCTTCCAGGAAGTACCTTTAGCCCCTTCGATGGTTCCGCGCCCAGCGTTGACCGTTCCCCGCATAACACCGCCAGCGGCTTTAGCAGCACCGAACGTCCCACCCATAATGCCCATAGCCATCGCACCTTGTACTGCCCCTTCAACACCAACACCGGCTATCTGAGAGGCAACCTTGGCTGATATTAAAACTACAAGGCCACAGAATGCCCCCGCAAGGCCAGCCATTAATCCAAGAGTCATCAAGTTAGAATCAGCAGCTAGAAGCGTCATCTTATCGAGCATTTTTGTTAAATAAGTGATTGCAGCACCTAAAGCAAGCGTTGCAAAAAGTATCGTGAGGATTGAAGAGAAGACTGATTGCAGCCAGTTATTGAACATTGTCCTTAAGAAACCAAACATCAGGCAAAAAATAAAAATTGGAGCTGTTGTAGTTAAAAGCAACAATCCAATTTCCGCAGACATGAACACGAAAGACGTTATGATCAAAGCAAAGGCAACACCGACCAATGTAAATAACGCCCCCAATCCCCCATCTACTTTAACGTAACTAGATGGATCAAGTTCCATTAACGTAGAAGCGATTTTTTGAGCGCTAGCCCATATTTTGTCTAAATAAGCCCAAATATCTCCCTCACCACTGAACCCTGTTTTCAACCCCTCAATTGCACTTATACTCAAATCTAAATAACCGCCACCGTTATTAACAAAAACGATAATCATAGCCATTTTCACAACATCATAAGCCAAGTCTTCGGCTGGACGTTGATTTTTACCGGCCATGATCTGATAACCACGCACTAACATATAGAGCGCCACTGACGCTTGTATGATTACAGAAATCATACTTGCGTAAGTAGCCATTTTACCCGAAGTTGCTGATTGGAGAATTTGCTCTATATATCTGTGAGTGGATTGAAAAAAATCAGAATCCATAATCTCACTCCAAAAATTAAGGGGCTAACGCCCCTTTTACTTCACTTTTTATCCGAAGATAAATCACCGAACGTAGGGAGTTTAGCGTCGCGCTGTTTTAAACGAAAATTAGCATCTTTGGCGTTTCGGCAATTTTGCGTGTCATCACCGGACACTTTGCAGTCTTTAAAGACTACGGCTAATTCGGTTGGGTGCTCCATATACCAGTCAACACTCTTAGCCTTATCTTCACAACCGGCAAGTAAAAATGCCACACCGGATAAAAAAATCGCAATCCATTTACTCATCTACAACCCTCCAAATCGTGGTGATTTTGCGTTCGTTTGCTGCTGCCGAAACGCTTTCTCGCGTTTCTGTTGCAACAGCTTATCACGCTGCTCCGATGCCTTCATGTTCATTTCCCACTGATTTGAGAGCACGTTGAGCTGGACGCTTTTTGCCTGGATGGCATTAGCCAGGTCTTGCGATTCTTTCGAATCCTTCGAACCGGCGATGCGGCTTGAAAGCGAGGCGATATCATTCAGTGCCGTGTTGATCTGCCCCTGCACCTCAGTGGTCTGTTCAATCGCCCACGCCTTATTGACCGTTTCTTGCTTGCAGATATTGATGTAGCTCTGCGCCTGCTTCACGTCACAAATATCGAAGTCTTTATACTTATTATAAAGACTGTCCAAAGCCCCAGCTGGGGCGCTGCTCGATGTCAGCAGATCATTGAGACTGATACCCTGCTTTTGAAGGTTGACGATATCGTTTTTAAGACTTTGCCCCTGCGCCACAAGCGCCTGAATATCACGAAGGCCGGTGGCCGTCATCAGCTGGTCTTTGTAAGCCTGAATCTGAGAACGGTAGTGCTGAGCAGTTTCCATCCATTGCCGCGCCTCAGTAGCCCACTGTTTAGTATTCGCAGCCATCGCCGCAGCATCGATTACAGGAATGCCGCTGGCATAAACAGGGAGGGAACCACTCACAACAGCAGCCATAACAAAACCAACGAGTAATTTACGCGTAGTCATTTTAATCACCTTCTATAGAGCCAAGTTAAGATAAGCATCGAGCCATTGCTCCGGCTTCATGCCCGGTTTGAAAATAGAGTCAAATATTTCGAGATTATCTTCGCTGCCGCTCAGGACTTTTGTATAAACGCCAAGACAAGATAAATCGAAAGAAACCAGTGCCGCGAACTTCTGAACATCACCTTTACGCAACGCCGTTTTAACGATTAAAAACTGGCGTGACTCCGGGTCTATATTCTTGATTATTTCAAAATGCGCGGGGTCAACTTTCGCACCTTCAACATACTCGGCATAATCTGCCTTTGGGTTTGCCAAATAAATATCAGTGGAAGTCTGCTCAAGCGTCGCCTTAGAGATCTTGTGTTTTAACACCTCATCTAAGGATTGCGTTGCAAAAATCACGATACCGTTTAACTTACGGATGGTTTTTAGCTTGTTATATACAAAGTCAGCAAAAGCATCATTTGCCAACCACTTCCAGAACTCATCAAGAATAAGAACCAACCGGCGGCCATCTAACAAACTTGTCACCCGGTAAAGCAGATAGAAAGCGATCGGGGAGCGTGTATCCTCATCATCGAGGAACTCCGTGCCATCGATACCGAAATTATCAATATGGCTAATATCAAACGAATCTTCATCGTTATCAAAAACCCAACCAAAATCGGCACCTTGTTTCCACTGCGACAAACGAATGCGCAATCCGTTCTCTTGTGCCTGCACGGTAGTCGGCTCGTTCAACGTCTCGAGAACGCGAGTTATGCCATAAGAGCGTAATTCCTTTGGCAAGTCCATCACATCATCGACAGCCTGGTATAAGTCGATTTCCTGCCTGGCCGTCAATATCTCACCACGCCGGGTGACGATGAGCTTCATGAGGTTTTTGACAAAAACCCGATTACGCTTCGTTGGCTCCAGTTTAAAAGGGTTCCAACCTGTAGGCTCGCCTGCTTTGACGCGGAAATATTCGCCCCCAAGTGCACGAACGTTGAGTTCAGCCCCGCGGTCTTTATCAAAGAAAACGGTGGTAAGACGTTTCGTTTTAGCCTGTGGAGAGAAAGATTCGGGTGCCCGGTATTTCTGCATTGCACACGACAACAAACATAGGAGCATGGTTTTACCTGAACCTGCTGTGCCGATGATCTTGGTATTCCCTAAAGTTTTTCTATTGAAATCATCCTGCCCCATCATGGTGTTATGAACATTCAGATAATACGGTGCCTGGCTGTTGGTTTTAGCAATAACAATCGCTTCACCCCACGGGGTTTTATCCCGCTTACCACTCATCACAGAATGAAGTGAAGTGAGTTCAACGAAGTTCTGACTACTCACCGGCACCAGACGAGGCCGTAAATGGTATACACCCGGCAATTGAGCGCAAAAAGCCGCTGGCAACGACAACGTTGAGAGCGTCACGATCAGGCCGATATCCGTCAGCGTCGAGCGGATCTGGTTGGTGTCTTTAATCAACTGTTCTAGCGAATCGGCATAAACCAGAAGAGAATAGTGATACAACCCAAAACTGATATCGCCGGAAGTCAGCATACTTTTGGCGATTTCAAGGTCTTCCTTCTCTTCTACAGCGTCGTCCTGCGTACTACTCAGCCGTTTTTCCTGATCATGTATGGCTTTTTTGGCCTCAGACTTACTCATGCTGGTAAACGACTGAGTTAGCACATACTCAACGGGCTCGTAGATAAGTGAATCCAACAACCCTGGCTCAGTTAATTTTGTAAACCCTTTAATTTCAATGGAGCGGAAATATCGCCGGGAGTCAAAATTATTAACTTGCGCAGAGTCAGAGCTAATAAATACGTCAGAACTACCAAGGAGCTCATAAAAGGGTGTGCTAGTGACCAAAACATCCTGCCACGCACCAGTAATGAGATAGTTGTAAAAACTCAGCTGCGAAGAATAGACTCGGTTGTTTTTTTCAAAAAGCCCCAGCGCTTTAGGCCGATAACGCTGCAACATGCTTTCAACAGAAGAACGTAGCTCATTCATACGCAGTATCGCGTCCTGTTGCGTTTTCTTTTTGAATTTGTCGCCCTTCGTCTTTCTCTCTGCCTTTTCCTCCTTATTAAAAGGGATATAGCACAAAGTTACATAAATTCGGGTCTTGTAGAAGGGTTTGGATTTTATGCCCCCATAAAAAAGAGAGGATACTTTATCAGCAAATGGATTACCCGAAGGCGAATCAAGGTCATCATAAAATTTACAACGTGGTTTATGTACATAGAAAGTCACTGCCTCGCCCGAGTAAGAGACAATGCCTTTATTAAGTTGAGTAGCCAGCATATCCAAAACATCTTGCGTTTGGCACTCAAACGGCTCACCGTCAACTTCCCACGTTGCCACTAAATCAGAACCGCGATTTTTAATAATGGATTTATCTACGTGTGACGAATAGGGAATGATTTTTTCTAATGGTGCTCTCTGGTTTAACTTCATAGCTTCTATAAACTCCGTAACGTCCACGGCATCATAACTTTGGCAACTGATCGTTGAAACACCGTAGAAATTATTATTGACTGAGTTCCCTTTGGTTTTTAGCCAAAGAAGCATCAGATCGAAGAAATGCTCGTCCTGTGATGTTTTTCTTCGCATGTATATAAAAACGATGGGGATCAGCACCCATAGGAACTTAGTAAAAACCAGACCAGCCATGAAGAGAACAAAAAAAACTATTAAAGCAGGGGCAACAGGCACCCCTATTAATAGCGGAGGTCTGGTTAGCGCTTTAAAAACGGTAGCCATAGTTACCCCTTGCCGATTTAGGAAATGACCAAAGCCACGAATTCGGAGATACCAATCACGATACCAGCACCAATGATGACGTTTTTCATTTCCATCAGTGAACGACCATCAAAGAACACTTTAAAACCAACCCAAAGACCAGCCAGGGTTGCAGTCGCGATAGCAATGGTATGTAACCCCGCAATGATCGCATTCAGCATCTGATTTACTTTTTCAAAACCGTTGGCCGCGTTTGCATTGACGCTCACGGAAACCAGGGCTAACAGGACAGCAGTATTAAAAGCAGACAGGTGTTTTTTAATAAACATGGAATTTCCTTCAATTTTTAGACAGTTGTATATCACCACGAATCAGTCGTGATGGATAAATGATGATTGGTGAATTAGAACGTGACTCTTTAGCCTCTATTTCCTCTTTCTTTACTTCCCCCTTATCTTCCTTAGTGCTAGGCACAGAAAAAGTTTTCCCTGGTGAGTTTTTGTAACCAATACGTTCAACGTAACTCGTCTGATTAAACTCAGACTCTTTCTTTTTCCCAGCATCAAAATTGCCGGTGTAGTAGCAGCTCAAAGCGTTCTTGAGCGTTTTTCCCCTGGTGTAGCAGTCGGTGATGATTTTCTCGAAAACAGAAAGATTTGTGCATGGGTCGAATAGCTTCTCAGCATCAACGTTAAATTGCTTAAAGTTAGTGCTCGTTATTTGCATAAGTCCGACCGAGTAACGCCTTTTCTTTGCCTCTATTGCCTTGACGATAGATAAAGCATCGAATTTATTGCTCGGCATATGCGATATGACGCTTTTCCCGTCTTTCATCCTTTGGCTTTTAGGGATGATTTCCGCAATAGCATACGGATTAAATCCTGACTCCACCCTGACAACATCCATCGCCGTATCAGGGTGCACAGAGGCCGCGCACTGCATCGCAAGCGCGATAAATGTTGTAGATGAAATCACGTTAGGCACTCCAAGTATGACGTTTTATTGAGTAACGAGGACGAAGATGACAGCGAGCCAGAACAGAGCGCACCCAAGTAAGGTAAAATGCCATGCGTATCTAATCAGAGAATTCATAGAAACCCTCTCAAACAGAAGATTGATTACTTTATATTTAAAAAATTCAATTTTTTTTAGACGTGCCTTTATCGCTGGGTTTATAAATCACCTTGAATTTATTGTTATCGATAATGGGTTTATCGTTAATGTTCTTGCAGTGAATTAAATCAATAGGTGATGAAACGGCCAAACAGATAATAGCTTTAGGTTTGTTTTCCATTGCGATCGCCCTCAAAGGCTTTAATAATATCGTTCTTGGCCTTTTCCCCATGCAGATCGATTAGATACTGGAAGAATTGCGCCGTTGTTATTTGCTTACCGGTCATAAATGAAACTTCAATTGCCAGTTTTTCTACTACCTGTTTGCGGGCAGCGCCGACATAGACAACGCCATAAGCCGTAGACGGTTTTTTAATACGTTCAAGACCTTTATTCGATGACATGGATACTCCTGATATAGATGCAAAAAAGCACCGCTGACGGTGATCAGCGGTGATGAATAAATACGTGATGGGAGTAAAAACTAATGGGCGTTTCTTACATACCCGTCCAGAAAGCTGATGAGAGAAGCCATTCGGTTTACAGGCTCGCTTTGCCCGTTAATTTCTTCCAGTTTCGCCATAAGGTCATCAGGCACATTACTGTAGGAAACTGATTGGTCACTTTGATCAACTTTCGCAAACTCAAGGTTCCGCAGGCCGTCGATAACAGCTTCCGGTAAAGGCCGCACTTGGCCACCAATCTTAACAAACTCATTCACACCAATCAGCTGCGTGATTTTGGTGGTGTGGACGACCTCTGGATCGAAGTACACAAACAGATATGCAGGAAACAACGGGCGCTTATTGATTCTCACGCTCGTCTTACTGTCTGCTCTCTTCGTAATGACCGTGAGCTTAGGTGTGTAATGTGTGACCGACAAGCGTTCGAACCCAGCCAGGATTTGCTGGTACGCTTTCGGGCTGTGGTAAAGCAGAAACCAACCCTTCATTTTGAACCTCCTTTTCCACGCTGACGCCCTGAGCGATCCAGGTGGATTCTCAAGGCTTGCGCAAAAAAACAATCACTTACACTATGCAGACTAAGAAATTATCATGACTAGTGCTTTATGTGCGGTGGTTCCCTGGTGAAAAAACCGCTTAGTCCATTAGCTCTTCTAATTATTCCATCTTTCCCTGGTGATGGCTTACAACTACAAACGAACAAGTGAACTTAAAGTTGCTTGCTTATGTAGTTCTAACCCATATGTTAGACTAATATAGATTTAAGTCAACCATTGGTTACTCATAAACAGTTTTTACCAACCTATGGTTGAACTATTTAGTGTAAAAATCTTCGGAAAAGATTGTTTTTACTGATAAAGTAAACTTTACAGTTAGTGTCTGTACAAATTTTCAACATCGAAATCAATGAGAGGCTTCATAACATCGTGATGAATAACAACAAAAATTGGATTAGCGATCTTGTGGCAAAAATGCTCAGCCAAAACGGAATACCAGAGAAAAAACACTCGATGCATGTTGGGCATGTACTAGGGATGTCATCAACGGCAGCAGCCAAAAAACTATCAGGAGGGAGCGAGTGGCGTGTTCAACAGCTGTTAGAGGTCATACACTCTATCGGTATGACATTGGACGATTTCTTTCGGCTCCACTATCAAGAACAATCAAACAAAGATATAGAGGTTCATGACGCGATATGGTCAGATGGAGATATAACTGAGCAATGCAAATATATATTTTCCAATAAGGGGAACATCCCAACAGACTACTCAGCAGTAAAAATTAATGACGTATGGCACGTCGTTAAAACTAAAAACATTCGTGATGATGTTCTTAATGAATCTAGAATGAACATAGAATTAATTGAGATAGCACC
>NZ_OCMX01000004.1:0-10368 GCF_900215445.1 Serratia sp. JKS296 | reverse complement strand
AAAATTATAGAGAAGCAGAAATATAGAATTGCGGTACTTGATGATGATGAAACCATTGTTCATAACATCACCGGTATACTTGGAACGGATAAGTATATAGTGAAAGGATTTTTTGATATAGAGATATTGGAGCAATCAATATCTAAAGAACCTTATGATGCCTACATATTAGATTGGGTGGTTGGGTCTTCTACGGTGTTTAACACCATTAAGATGATAAGGCATTCAAAAAAAACAAACTCAATGATTTTAGTTCTAACAGGCCAGCTGTCAATAATTCTCGACAAGGAGATATCTAGTGCTATTAACGAGTTTGATATCATCGGGCCATATGAAAAACCGATAAAAGCAAGCCTTATAAAATCAAATATCGATAAATTTTTTCCAGAAAACTAGCCATGAATAAAACCTTACTAGAATATACAGGAAGCCTTTTGTTGGATGGACGATACATAGTATCTCCTTACGGTGTAAGCAAAGAAGAACCTAGCGGAGATATAGTTCCACTAGGCAACCCAAGAATACATAACAGCGCACTTAAACCTATTACGATCAACTACTCTAATATTAGGGAGCTAACAGTCATAAATGGCTTAGGTGTAACACTTGGTGATTCGATTGTTGGAATCACTGCATTACATGCGATAAAAAAAATAAACCCTGAAATAATTATAAACGTTGTTCGCCCTGAGCATTGTCCAGATTATGTAAATGAAATATATTATATGGCAGGCCCTATAATCGACAAAATACAATACATGCCATACGATATTTCTATGACAACAGAATCGGATGTAGTCATAGACATGGGGAATCAGGTGTATTGGTCTGATTTTGATTGTTGTGAAATGCATGATTTTTTCATTAAAAATTTAGGGATTCCCCCTTCTAGTGTATCATTAGATTTGAAATCAAACTCTTGGCTAAGAAACAGTAAGTACGAATCATTTAAGAAAGAGAATTACGTTCTTTTCTGCCCCAATGCAAGCACAGAAATAAGAAGTATTCCAAATAAATATCATAAAAAAATTGTGGAAACATTAAGTCAAAAGTTCAAATCAAGGGTTTTAGGTTTTCATGACGTAGACCATGAAAATTATTTAAATATTAGCAACTATTCCAGAAACACAGCATGTTTTGCTGGAATCATTAAAAATGCCAGTTACCTTTATACTTGTGACTCTTCTGCACTTCACCTAGGCGCAGGTTTCAGAATACCTACAACGTGTATATTCACGACAATAAAACCTGAGTATCGAAGTTTATACTACAAAGATTGCGAGTCGATATATGTTGGTAATTATGAAACAGAGGGGATACACTGTAGCGATGATAGCAAACTAATTAAATCATTGGATAATGAATTTGAGGTGTTATATGAATAAAATATTTTCTAAGATGTTTTATATAATCTTTATTGTGTCATTAAATGCAACAGCAGTCATTGGTGATTTACAGATTGATGGAAACATAAGAAATAAAAATCACGAAAATGCATTTATACTTAAAGCAGATGACTTTGCAAAAATGCAGAAAACCACTATAAAAACAACCACCTCTTGGACACAAAAAGATCGGCAAATAATCTTCCAGGGCGTAAAAGTTGAGGATATTTTAAAAATAGCCGGGGCGCATGGAAAAACTTTAAGGATGAGTGCTCTAAATGACTACTGGGTAGATATACCAATAACTGATGTAGACAGATATGGAATTATTCTTGCTGATACAATGGACGGTCAAAAACTAAAAACGAGAAATTTTGGCCCTTACTTTGTAATTTATCCATTAGACGATTATCCTACAAAGCTTAACAGCCCAACTTATCTATCACGTTTCATTTGGCAAGTGAATAGGATAACGGTGTTATAATGAAGAAAAAATTTTTATTTTTGATAATAGGCATTGCTATTGCTTTGATTTTTGTTATATCGACAATAATTAAATACAATTCAATGCTTTCAGAAAAATCATTGTACGCTATAAGCGGGACTCAAGAAAATTATTCTTGGGCAATCGCAAAATTTTCAATTCAACTATCTGAATTCTATGCTCTTGTAAAAAACAACAACCAAGACTTAGATAAAATAAGGGAAAAGCTAGATATTCTTTACTCGCGCGTACTTGTAATACGACAACATAGCGAATCGACAGCTCCTCTTTATACGCAGCCTGGATACAAAGAGAACATAGACACTATCTATCACAAACTCGAAGAAATAGACTCATATGTTAATACACAAATACCTGATTTAAATAAAGTTATACAACTAGTAAATCAAATAGAGCCGTACTCGAAAAAGTTAAACAATCTAGCAGATCACGCCGAAGTTAGTCAAAGAACAAAAGCTCTAGAAGATTACAAGCAGAAAAGGAAACAGCTTTATATATTGCTTTCCATTACAACAATACTTATTACTGCTTTGTTTTTAATAACCGCAATCTATTTATACAAATTAAATAGGTTGTTAGATTCAGAAAAAAAAGCTTTTAACAATAAGAATGCGTTTTTAGGAGTTCTCGGGCATGAGTTAAATACATCCCTGCAAGCAATCATGTCTTCTGTCGAATTAATTGTCCTAAGAAAAGACAATGGTGATATAAAGCAGCTTGAGAGGTTGGAGACAGCATCAATGAAAATGGCTCACCAAATGAAAGGTTTAGCTGAATTCGCGAAGGTAGACAATGGTAACGTGGAAATATCAAATTCAACATTCAACTTATCTAAGTTAGTAGTGGATACTGTAAATGATTGTATTTCAATCGCAAAAAAACCTACTATAGAGGTATCATTAAGAAATATTACCAATGAATACATTGAAAGTGATCCATCAAGGATTATGCAAATCGTTGAAAATTTGGTGACGAACGCAATAAAGTATACTGATGATGGCTTTGTAAAAATTGATGCGTATTTAAAAAACCCGACATCTCTGATCATAATGGTTGAAGATTCGGGAAGGGGGATACCAAAAGACAAACTTAAATCCATATTCACACCCTTCATAAGAGTTGGTGTTAACAACAAAACGCCTGGTTTCGGTATGGGTTTAGCTATAGTCAATGGTGTTATAAAAGCCATGAATGGAACTATCGAAGTAAAAAGTGACCTTGGGAAAGGTAGCTTGTTTACTGTTATAATACCTGTGAAGGTGTCTTCTCCAGAAAAAATCGAAGCATTGAATGAAAGTGAAAGTGTAGACTTTAAATATAAAGGGCTAAAAGTTTTGATAATCGATGATAACGAAATGGTTTGTGAATCCTTAGCCGCCGTATTACAGCGTGATTTTAGAGTTGAATTCATCACATCGCCCGAAAGAGCTCTGGAAAAGTTGCTCAGGAAGCCTTATGACATAATCTTGAGCGATCTACAGATGCCGGTGATGACCGGTAATGAAATCCATAACAAGGTAAGAAGCTTAAATGGGCCGAACAGGAAGACTCCATTCATCTTTATTAGTGCCTACACAGCTGAGAGTCCTGTACCTGGTGTTACCCTGCTAACCAAACCCGTAAGAGTTCGGGATATTAGCAAGGAAGTTAATTTCATCATGGAAAAAACAACAAAAAATTAGGTATTCAAGGATACAAACAGCATCCTTCGTTACTCTTTTTCTGGCTATAGAGGATATATTCGATATATCCTCACATTCAATTACGTGAGTTTTGCGCTATAAACGGAAGGTAATCTACAGTTTAAAGAAGCCGACTCTGACGCCTACTTTTTGTTGTTGCTGCTTCATGAGGCTCATCTTCGCTTCCTGGAACTGCTTGATGCTCATGCCTTGCTTGATAGCTCTTTGTGGATCACTCAGCACTTCAACCTTGTTGAAGTTAACGCTGCGGTCGATTCCCATGACACCTTTATTCTCTATCACCCAATTGTTGCGCTTAGTCTCCTTGTAACCTTTAACCTCGCCTTGTTTATCGAACAAAGGAACTTTAACCGTTGTCTCACCTTCCTTCTTGATCTTGATAACGCTTCCCTTATTCACCTTCTCACGCAATAGCTCCCCAGGAAGATTTGTCCCCCAAATCGTAACCTCTTTGCCGCCCTTTATAGTCTTCAATTGAATGTAGTTTTGGCGCTTATTTTTCGGGTCATTTTTAAAATGAGTTCTCCCAAAGTCTACAACCTCATACATATTCCGGGTGCGGTCAGGTTCGGACGTTAACTTATGTTTCAAGGCAAAATCATGTTTATGTGTAGCTTTTACGTTATACCCTTTTTCCTGCAATTTATGAGCGAAGCCTGAGCGCAAATCTCGTAAGTCTGCTTTTCGTATATTTATTCTTACACCAGAATTATCGGGAATGCGCAAAACAACATGAACGTGAGGATTATCAGTATCGTTGTGATAAGCCATTATAAAGCGGTTGTCAGGGTATTTTTCTTTAATGACGCTCTGAACCGAATCAAGCATATCTTCCTGGGAAACACCAACAACGGCATTAGTGTTAAACATCATGTTATGCGAAATATTTGGATTTTTATCATCATCAATTCTTAGCCGGTCTTCGGGGGAGATCATATAGTCGTAGGCATCCGACATATCCTTTCCACCGTCATACTCACGTCCTTCATCATCCCTCAGCTTGAGATCGGCATCGCGGCTAATGTAATTTATAGAGTTTTTTATACCCTTGGCGGTTTTAGCGTTACCGGTGATCTTCACCATCACTTCGCGACTAGCCCCTTTAGAAGCGATACGCTGTTTTACGCCTTTCTGATAAGCATCACCGCCATTCCTGGCTTTATGCGCTAAAGGGTTCTTAGCAGCCCGCTCACTTCGGGCTTTCTTGATTTTATACTCCTTATCAATACTAACGCCCATTTCGTGCACCTCTCTTACGGTAATTGCTTCTATTAATACCAAGTGTGGTTAGTTTATCAACCTGCGCTTTTAACGCTTCAATGTTGTCATTAAGCCGGTGCACATCCTCTAAAAAACCATCATCATTGATAGTTAACACTTGTTTTTTTGAAATGATGTAGTGAAGGTTCCTCCCTACTACATCTACAGCATTTCGCGCACGCCGGAGTTCTGCAACCTCATCCGGGTAAAGCGCCGGGTCGCTACTTAATGATGAAGCCAACCTGAACCTTGATTCCTTTGACAAAGACCAACCATTTTTAATGGCTTCACCCTGCAATTTCTCTTTAAGTTCCTGGCTAACCTTTATATTCAATTTTTCAGAGTTATCAGCAAAGTCAAAATCCTTTGCTTCATAGCTAAACCCTTCATTATTGGTTATAATTGTCATGGCTATTTTTTTTAATAATGATGCCGGGGTTAATCCAGCCTTAGCCGCCTCTAATTTTAAAATTTCGTCATCATTGCGGTCTAACCGTATTTGTATTTTTTTGCTTTCATCTTTCATCGAGAGCCTCCGGCAGCGGTTGGCAAATGGCTACATATACGGAATGAAATGACGTCATATGTGGCTTATTTGCCTATCTTGCATCGAGTTGTGATCCTTTGCAAGTCCGCTTACCGTCCACATACTGCTGATTTATTTTATTATTCGCTGATAAAGCAAGGAGTTAACGCATCTAGATGTTTTCGCTACGCGAAACCATCAAGACAACGGAAATCACACCCAGGTCGCCGCTATGCGTCAACCTGGCCGCTCACCGTTGCAGGTGCGTTAGAAATGGCACTGTGTCGCTTAGATTAATTTTAGGCTTAGCAGGGCGGAGGGAGGGGTTTCGCGCTATGCAAGTATGTAACGCCTTCGGCGGCTGCGGGGGAATGAAACAAGGGTGATCTTCTGTGACGTTCTTTTCCCCCTGACATGCCCTTTCGGGCATAAAAAGAGGGAGCCTAAGCCCCCTCAATCCAATTTTATCGAATTTGCGTCAAATCGTATTTTCGTCCATACCATTCGACTAATTGCGCCGGAGTCTCTTTTGCCTCAAATGCCTGTAGAATGAAATCCTCACTTAACGACACATCTTCCATCGTCACCCCGTATTTATGCTCAAAAATCCGTTTAACGCCTGCTTTGTAGTAGTGAATTGACTTCATATAAAACGCCTTGTCGGTCATAGTGCATACCCTCGCAGATAGTCTACCCACCAACGCAAGTCGTCCCATGCGTGCGCTTTCATTGCCGGTATGCGCGTTTGTTTACCGCTTGCGAGCTGATTTGCTAGCTGTATAATGTCAATTGGCATCTTTAATTCCTCGACAGTCTTAGATTTGCCTGAGAGCCGGATTGTTAGCGCAACCCGGCTTTCATTTTTAGAACGGTTGGATCACTTCATTCACTTCTTTGATGACATATTTTTGTTGAGGGTTGTTCTGACCGAAAACATATGCGGCATCATATTGATTCAATGCATTGGTGATAAAGTGGCATTCAACCAATTCACCATTTACATTCTCAGCAATAAAAACCACGTCAAAACGAGTTAACCGGAGGGTGTCAATGTTGCGGGTAATATTGTTCATAACGTAAACTCCAATCACCTTCGGGGTGTACCGATCGAATCGCTATTGATTCAATAAATTCATTATACATCGTTTGATATCTGGTGCAACTTTTTTATTCATTAATTTAAATTTAACTATGTGTTTCAAACTTTAATTTGATGTCGGGTTGTATATTCTGCGTAATATCGATTGCCGTCTATATTTGCAGGGGTCAGGGTAATAATATACCCGGAGCCTGATTTTTCCACGGCTTCCAGCGGATAATAAGACCGGTTTAATATATTTAGAACCATGTCACCTATCACTAGTTCTTTAGTTTTCTTTTCCATCTTGTAGCCCTCTGCGGTAGTGAACATTATCGTTTCGATAAATTCATTATACATCGTTTGATAACACTTTCAATATAAGATGAAAAAATAAGGCGGGTTTCCCCGCCTTTTTATTAATTTGTTTTTTCTAACTGTTTTTTGCCTCTTGCTTTCCTTTGTCCGCTTGTCCCATACATTTCGCGGATTTCTTCAATTGTATGTGTTTTCCTGTTGTATATGCTTTTATGCTCTTCCGGTCTGTAATACCATTCTTTTTTGGTTGGTGCCCATTTGCATTTTAACGCTTTGAGCATGTCTTTATGGTTTCGGGTTTCCCCTCTAATCCACACCCAATTACCAATAACCTCGAAGATCACCCCTTCCATTGTCACGAGTGTTTTTAAAACACTCTCAATTTCTTCTCCATAGTTATAAATATCATCTTCATTCATGGATTGAAATTGCTTAATCTTTTCTAAATTATTGACGAGAAACTCATACGCAGCATTGACCATTTTCATCATCTCTGCGCCGATTGGGTTTTTATCTGGGTGATACTTAACAGCGAGGCGTTTAAACGCTTTTTTGAGTTCTGCCTGATTAACTTCACCAGTTAAACCGAAAACATTGAGGGCTTCTTGAATATTCATGATTTTGTTCCTATCGCCGATCGGGGCGTACCGTTCAAATCACTGCTGATTTGATAAATTCATTATACATCGTTTGATATCAAAATCAATATCATTATGCGCGTAAGCGCATGAAAAGCGGCATAAAAGAGTTAAATATTACGCAGAGGTTAAACCGCTGAAGCCCGCCCTGGGCGGTACGATATTTCATAGGCAACATCACCCCCCCCCTCCCTGCAAAGCCCATACGGCCTCACAGGCGGATTATGAGTAACTACTTCCCCTTCCCTCGGTGAGCGGTCAGAACGTCGTGCAGCGACGTTTTGAGCGTGATTTCCGAGGCGTTAGCGGCTGCGCTTGCGCAGACGGTTACGGGGGAAGATGCAGAGGACGAACAGAAAAGGAAAGAATGCCATCAAAATTGTCGCCGGCAGCTGGGCGCCAACGCCAAAAATGATGGTCTTTTTGCACCTGGCGCCCAGCTGCAGGACGTTGTTTTGATGTCAAATGGACAGATACGGGTGCTTACCAGCCAGCAAGAGCAAGTAGTTATACTCTCCTACGGTTAAGGTTCCGCGCGTGTTTGGATTCTCCTTGGACTGCCAGCTACGCGGCAAGCAGCCAAATAGTTCAGCGGCTTGTTCGACGCTCAATCCGGCCTCTTCCCGCGTTCGCTTAACCTCATCAGCAGACGGTTTATGCTGTACCGTCATCAGTGCCGGTTGTTTCTGCGTCAAAACATGCTGCGGATGTTCACCGGCCAGCAGCAGCAGAAACTGGAACTCTCCGGGGCGTATGCCGATCGTCTCTTTTGACGTTTCAGACTCCTTTTTCTGCCACGTTGCAAGCGTCACGCCGAACAACGCCGCCAATTCTTTTTGCGTCAGGCCAAGCTGATTTCTCAACTTAGCAATTTCGGTACCGGTAGCTATCATTCTTCGCCCTTAAAGAAATCAGAGTCGAGTAAAATTTTTGTTGAGCGCAATTTAGGTAAATCCAACACTTTCAATTCTTTTTTACTGTTTGCGGTAAACCGAGTAACCTGATCTTCAAATTCCTTTTCAGTTCCGTCAGGAAAGCGCTTACGTTTAATCCGTGTGAATACGGCCTCTAACTTGCCGTCATCCAACTTAAACACTTCTGTTTTAAATGTATTCATGCCGCTGGAACCGGCATGATGATATACGCAGGTCTTAGACATTACTTTGCCCTCTTAATTGACTAATAAATCCAACGAGTCGGATAACTTCATCCATCATTAACCCTTTAAGGTTAATTTTATAGTTATCGTAGCAGTAGCGCTGAACCTCGCCGCCGATCCCCTCGTGATTCAATTCACAGACTCTATCACTGTGACCGTAACGAGGCCGCTCTACGCTGACTAAGCGCTCCAACGCATCGATAAACCACCCCTTCACCTGCTGCCGTTCGGCCTCCCTTTCCCGATCGATGGCCGCTTTAGCGAGCTTGTCCTGGGCACCGTCCAAAAGCCGCTTACGAATATCACGACTGATCGCCGTTGGTGTTCTACTGTGGGAAATATTAATCACATTGTCGCTGCTGTGGCCGATCACGCCAAGCAACCGGAACTGGTGATAGGAGCAGGTGATTATGATGCTGTAATGCCGGTATTCAGGAGAGCGCAAGACTTGACGCCATTGTTCAGACTTTAGGCGGTCGATGTGCCACCCATCGCCAAGTAGCAAGCAGACTTGCTCTAGAGTAGTAATTTGCTGATTTGAAAACTCTTGCATGTTGTACTCCTATCGCCAATCGGGGCGTACCGTTTTAATCTTACCGTTTGTCGGCGGTTAAATAGACTTCATCCCCTGCCCGTTTACCCACTGCGATCACAAGCAGGACGATTTCGTGGTCGATGACTTCGTAAACCAGTCGATAGCCGGACGACCGTAGTTTGATTTTGTAGCGGTTCTGGCGGCCACTGAGTCGGGAGGCTGGGACATGTGGATTCTCCAATCGCTCAGCCAGCTTTTTTTTCAGCTGCTCCCTGATCGGATGCCCCAGCTTTTCCCACTCTTTCAGCGCCCGCTTCTCAAACTTGAGTTTATAGGTCATCGAGAGAAACGCTCACGTACTCGGCATCTTTCATGCGCTCATCAGCGATTTGATTGAGCTCCGCATCTTCGGCCAGTTCGCGATAGTAGGCAAACAGCTCAGGGGGAACGCAGTAGAACGCCGGTTCGTTGCGATTGAGGATCGCGATCGCTTCACCGTCTCCGTCGGCAACGGTTCCCATCGGATTTTTTTTCAGGTCGGTGATAGACGCCGCCGTAGTGGTTAAGATCTGGTAAGCCATATTGCTCCCCTCCTTTACATCGAGTTAGAACACCAATATTAGCACCATTAAAAGTACCTTTCAATGTGTTCTAGCTGTGGAACTCATCTTCGAACGGTTCCATTAATTCATTAATATATTTAACACCAACTTTATCTTTTATATCTTCTTTCAGTCGCTGGCAGATTAATTTGACAGCGCTTGTTTTAGCTGCCGTTTCGATTTGGCAATCATAAAGGCGTTCTAGCATGTATGTTATTTTTGTTATATTTGAACCGTATTTTGAATGGGCATAAATTAAAAACTTCCCCCCTTCTTTATCGTTGAACTTTTCCATAAAAATGGTTGCTTGCGAGTCTTCATCATAGTCAAACTGTTCAAGAACAATTTTCTTTATTTTCTCTGGAAAGCTCACTTCAATAAAATCTATCTGCTCCCCTTTTAATTTATCGAGGAACTCAGAGAAGGAGGGATAAACTTGAGCAAACGAAATAAATTTATCGGCAGGAACTGAGCAAGTATAAAAGCAATGAATGCCGTCATCCATTTTTGATTGAAAACCTAAATCACGGTCATAGTGACTTTTACAAAACTCGACTAAATCAGTTAACGCATTTTTTTCAGACAACCGCTCGTCTGCTATTATCGTCTGTTCCTGGATTTGTTCGTAGTAGTCAACATCACCGGCGCTGATCGCTTCC